>NZ_JACJPT010000027.1:0-54878 GCF_014696195.1 Sphaerospermopsis sp. FACHB-1094
CTGTTGCTTTGACTGCTCCTGCAATCAACGGTTAATCTGAAACTGGGTTTAATAAGCTTAGTTAAATAAGAAAATACCCTCCAGAAATGGGGGGTATTTTTGTTTTGGGGTAAGCATTCAGCTATCAGTTAACAGCAATCAGCTTTTTGTATCGGTTAGTCCAAAAATCACCTATTGTTGACAGAGATCGTAAGTGTTCCACCGGACATGATATGAATCGCAAAAGCCAAAAGCCAAAAGTTAATATTCTCTAATATTGTCTAATATTCTCTCCCTGACTCCTGACTCCTGACTCCTGACTCCTATAACACCGATTCATTAATCGTAAGGGCGAAGCATTCGGACGGAATATGAACTGGTTTCAGCAATAGGTTATCACCCGAATGCTTCGCCCCTACAAGGTAAAAACAAATTACCTAGCATTACTGAATCGACGCTCTAGACCCTAGATAGATGCAGAAGCTGACGAGATTTGATGATTTGAATGTAATTCAGCATCTGCCGATGCTTCATTTACTCGAATAATTTTCGCTCCCAGTTGCTGTAACTTCATATCTAATCTGTCATAACCACGATCTAGGTGTTTTAGTCCTTGAATAGTGGTTTTTCCTTCTGCTGCTAGTCCAGCAATGACTAAAGCTGCGGATGCTCGTAAGTCTGTACCTATTACTGGTGCGCCGGATAACATTGGCACTCCGCGAACAAAGGCAGTATTACCTTTAACGCGAATATCTGCCCCCAAGCGGTTCAACTCAGAAGCATGGCGCAGCCGATTTTCAAACACAGATTCGTTAATGATACTGTCACCTTCGGACAAAGTTAGCAAGGCCATAAACGGTGCTTGCATATCTGTGGGAAATCCCGGATGGGGTAAAGTATCAATATCTGTAGCTCTGAGTTTTTCGGCGGGTAAAACTCGCAAACAGTCTGAACCTTCTTCAATGATCGGTACACCAATATCTCGCAATTTGGCAATGACGGGAATTAGATGATCCGGTGCTACGGGAGACAGTAACAGTTCTGAACGAGTGATTGCGCCAGCGACTAAAAAAGTTCCTGTTTCAATGCGATCAGGAATAATTGTATAGTCGGTAGAATGTAATTTTTCGACACCAACAATGGTAATGGTACTTGTACCGGCACCTTGAATTTTTGCTCCCATTGAATTACAGAAGTTGGCTAAATCAACTACTTCTGGCTCTCTGGCTGCATTTTCAATAATGGTTTCCCCATCAGCTAAGGTAGCTGCCATCATTAAGGTTTCGGTTGCACCAACGCTGGGAGTATCTAAGTAAATTTTCGCCCCTTGCAATCTTTTATTGCTACCAGGAACGTAGGCATTACAAATACCATGCTCAATTTGCACCTCTGCCCCCATTGCTTGCAGTCCTCGGACGTGCAAATCAACTGGTCTCGCACCAATAGCACAACCCCCCGGTAATGGCATTTGTGCTACACCCAATCGCGCCAAAATTGGACCAATGGCAAAAAAACTGGCTCGCAGTTGGGTAACTAATTCATAGGGTGCTTTAGATGTGCTGATATCTATGGCATTGATATCTAACATATCCCCTTGTCTGGTTAAGGACAAACCTAAAGCGGATAAAACTTGCCCCATGCGTTCTACATCCGCCAATAAGGGGACATTGCGAATCCGACAATCTCCTGAACAAAGCAAAGCTCCAGCCATGATTACCAATGCTGAATTTTTTGCCCCGCTGATTCTTACATGACCTTGCAAAGAATGTCCACCCCAAATTTGCAAGACTGAGGAGTCTGCTTCAGGTGACAACTTGCCCTCTGGTAAGCTGCTAGAAGAATTAATAAGCCTACCTCCAAAAAATAAGTAACAATAAAGGTTTGAAGTTGGTTTCGATTCTACAGTAAAGAGTAGATTTGTCTACATTTTCTTTCTTTGGGCATTGGGCATTGGGCATTGGGCAAGATCAAGTCAAAAGTCAAAACTAAATAACTCTTTTCTCCCCTGCACCCTGTCCCCAGCCCCCCTGCTTCTTCCCCAGTCCCCTGTTCCCTATAAAGAATTATATTGACAATTTTCAAGATTTACGCAATAATAGGAAATTGGTGATAAGATAATAAAAGCCAGCGGAACTGGCGGAATTGGCAGACGCGCTAGATTCAGGTTCTAGTGCCGCAAGGCTTCCGGGTTCAAGTCCCGGGTTCCGCATTATTAACATAATATTGGGTTTTAGATCATTCTAAAATCCGAAATCTAAAATTTAAAATCGTGCTGACCAGTTTACAAAATCCCCTAGTTAAGCAGATCCGCAAGTTGCACTCTACCAAAGAGAGGCATAGACAACAATTATTTTTATTGGAAGGGACGCACTTGTTAGAAGAAGCTTGTGCGGTTGATTATCCTTTAGATGTAGTTTGCTGTACTCCGCAATGGGAACAGACACATCCTCAATTATGGCAAGTGGCTTGTAATCAGTGTAATCGGGCAGAAATTGTCAGTACAGAAGTTTTAGCAGCGATCGCAACTACAGTACAACCAGATGGTGTGGTAGCGACTGCAAAACGGGGTGAACAGGAAAACCAAGTTCCTTGGAGTGGGTTAGTTTTGGCTGTGGAAACTTTGCAAGATCCCGGTAATTTGGGAACTATTATTAGAACTGCGGCAGCTGCGGGTGCGTCGGGTTTATGGTTGAGTGATGATAGTGTTGATTTAGATAATCCCAAGGTTTTACGTGCATCTGCGGGGCAGTGGTTTCGTTTAAATAAGGCAGTAAGTGAAGATTTAAAAGCAACAGTTCAACAATGTCAGCAAGCGGGAATGCAAGTAATTGCGACTTTACCAACTGCCAGTTTAACTTATTGGGACGTAGATTGGCAAAAACCGAGTTTAATTTTACTGGGAAATGAAGGTGCTGGTTTGTCAGATGATTTAGCCGCAATGGCAGATACTCAAGTTAAAATTCCCCTTAGTCCTGGAGTAGAATCATTGAATGTGGCGATCGCCGCAGCTTTAATGTTATATGAAGCCCAGCGACAATTAACTCATAGGTGAACAATTCTTAATTTTTCGTTTTTTTGTCCTTTTGTGCTAAATATTGTTCAATATCCGCAACTGCATCTTCTAAAGCATCTAGATCAATATTGTCTGTGTCGTCACTGTTGTTATCGTTAAATGAATAAATTAATTAAAAAAATTATCATTGGTTTAAGTGCAGTTCTCATTGTTGTGAGTTTGATGGAATATAATATCCTATTTGCTGGCTCTGGTGAAGTTGTGGAAAGGGTAAGTGATGGTGATACATTGGTGTTAAGAGGTGCAGATAATCAAAAATTTACAGTTAGATTTGCTTGTGTGGATGCACCAGAAATACCTCACACCAACAAAGAAAAAAATAGTAGGCGGGTTCGGGATATAAATCAATTTAATTGGGGAGTAAAAGCACAAATACGGGTACAAGAATTGGTGAAACAGTCAGGCGATCGCGTGAAGTTGGATATTATAGAAAGCGATCGCTATGGTAGAAAATTGGCAGAAGTGCGATTAAAAAATGGCACTTTTATCCAACAAGTTTTGTTAGAGGAAGGTTTAGCTAAAGTTTATCGTCCTTATTTAACCAAGTGTCCCAGTAAAGATATCATCCAACAGGCAGAAGCACAAGCACAACAGCAAAAGCTAGGAGTTTGGAATGATCGAAAATTTGTTGATCCTTGGGAATATCGGAAGTTTAGGAAGGCTAATTAACATGATGATAATTGCAGAAAATTAAATCTTAATTACAAATTATCAATTATCAATTATCAATTATCAATTATCAATTATCAATTATCAATTATGCAGTTTGCACCTCTATTTCCAATAGTTTACCGCATACTTCAACCGACTTTTCCCCACTGTCTTTGGTGTGGAGATAGTAAGACTAAAAAAATAGCACTTACTTTTGATGATGGTCCCCATCCTCAATACACACCCCAAGTATTGAAGGTTTTAGAACATTATAAAATTACAGCTAGTTTTTTTTGGTTGGGTGTTTGTGTTAACCGTTCACCCGATATTGCTAAAGCTGTTAAAGATAGAGGACATTGGATAGGGTTACATGGTTACGAACATCATTCATTTCCCACCCTGTCAGAAACTCAACTTAAACAGAGTTTAGAAAAAACCCAAACTGCAATTTATAATGCTTGTGAATTACAACCGGAACAAGTGAGAGATGTGCGTCCTCCTAACGGTTTTTTCACACCCAAAACATTACAATTATTTCAACAGTGGAATTATAGACCAGTGATGTGGAGTGTTGTTCCAGAAGACTGGGTGCGTCCTGGTGTTTCTATTGTTGTGAACCGAGTTTTAAAACAAGTTCAAAATGGATCATTAATAGTATTACATGATGGAGTTTGTGGTGGACAAGATGTAGCAGAAACTATCAAAATTTTGATTCCCCAACTGTTACAACAGGGTTATGAATTTATAACTGTTGATAAATTATGACAGTTATAGCAGGAGTCAGGAGTCAGGAGTAAAACCCTCTTGTAGTGGGAGGTTTTTTGAACATTTTTTTAACAATGGACAACTGAAAATTACCTCTTACTAGAAGTGAGAGAATTAGGAAATAGGCAATTTTTTATTTTCTCTCCTAGAAAGGAGAGGTTTTAAAACTTGAGTACAACAATTGTCAATTATCAATTGTCAATTCTCAATTTATAAAGATGAAACTGCACAAACCTGTAAACCAATAGGAGTTTGAATAATTAAAGATTCAACACCAAAAACTTCAGAAATATTACTTGGGTTTAACACAGTTTCCGGTGTACCAACTTCCCAAAGTTGACCTTGTTTTAATAAAGCAATTCTCGAACTATAACGAGCAGCTAAATTTAATTCATGTAAAACAGTGACGATAGTTAATTGTTGTTGGAGATTCAGATTTTTGAGTAATTCTAATAACTGAAGTTGATAATTGATATCTAAATAAGTAGTCGGTTCATCTAATAATAAAACCTTGGGTTCTTGTGCTAAAGCTAAAGCTAAAAAAGCCCGTTGTCTTTCACCTCCTGAGAGATTTTCTACTAGGCGATCGCTAAATTTTTCAAGTTGTGTTTTTTGAATTGCAGTTTCTACAATTTGTTTATCATTACCAGTTAATTCCCATTGCCACCATTTTTGATGAGGAGTTCTACCTAAACTAACTAATTGATGCACAGTTAACCCAGTAGGAACAGGTTGTTGTTGTGGTAAAAGAGCTAATTTCTGAGCAACTAAATTAGGTGGTTGAGAATGAATAGCTTTACCATCCAATAAAATTACTCCACCTTGAGGAGAGAGAATACGACTAACTAACTTTAATAAAGTAGACTTACCAGAACCATTAGCACCAACTAAACTCAACCATTCACCAGTTTGTAAAGACAAATTCACATCTTTAACAATGGGTAAAGCAGTGTAACCACCAGAGAGATTTTCTAATTCTAAAGGCATAGTTTTTAATTGATAATTGATAATTGATAATTGATAATTGATAATTGATAATTCTAACCTAAACCACTGGAACGACGATAAAGTAACCAAATAAACAAAGGAGAACCTAACAAAGCAGTAACCGAACCAACAGGAAGTTCCACCGCACCGAGTCGCGCTAATAAATCTGCAAACATCAATAACCAAGCACCAGCAACAGCAGAAAAAGGCAAAACAAAACGGTTATCAGTTCCCACCATTAAACGTACAGCATGGGGAACAAGTAAACCCACAAAACCAATTAAACCAGCAATACTCACAGCACCAGCAGCTAATAAAGTGGCAACACCACCAATTAATAAACGAGAACGAAATAAAGAAACACCCAAACCCACAGTTAACTCATCACCCAAAGCCAAAACATTGAGCGATCGCGCTAACAAACAACCACATAATAAAGCCAAAATAATATAACCCACCTTCCGCACCCTAAACTGTCACACAACGAAAAATGGTCATTTGGGGATTTGAGATTGGCGATCGCTACCTAAACTTTAGACCATTTTGTATTAAAATTATCCTCAAAGGTCTTCAAAAATCCGAAATTACCGATTGTGACACTGGGGGGTGCGGAATGTGGGATATAAGGACTAGCAGTAGAAATTTCTGGCCAACCACGACCATTTAAACTACCAACCAACCAACTTAAAGCAATTTGCACCTGACCATCTTCCGCCATTAATAATAACGTACTTTGCACAGAACCAAACAAAGCACTAACAGCAACACCGCCCAAAATTAACCTTTCTACAGAAATTCCTCCTGGAGAACAACCGAGGAAAATAACAAGAGCAGAAGTTAAAATTGCCCCCAACCAAGCAGCAAAAGGAATCGCAATAGGGAACACCTGCAAAACAATCATAATAATCACAATTAACCCAGCGCCCGCAGAAATTCCCAAGATAAAAGGGTCAGCCAAACTATTACGCAACATCCCCTGTAAAAGTGCGCCTGACATACCTAAAGCCGCCCCTACAACCATAGCAGCAATAATTCTCGGAAGTCGTAAATCCCAGAGAATAGTTTGTTTAATAGGGTCGCCTTCTCGAAATAAAGCTTGGTAAAAATCAACAAAATTAAAATTAACAGCACCTTGAGAAAGAGAGATAAAAAAAGTCAATCCCAAAGCACCGACCAGAAAAATAATAGACCAGAATAGACGATATTTAGTAAATAAACTCTGCATGGTTATTAGTAAGGACTTCAGTCCTTTTATATTTTATTTTATATTTTACAATAAATCAAGGTTAAAAAGTTTGAAAAGTTTTTTATGTGAACATCAAAAATTATAGTTAACCCTGGAAAATGAACACATTAAATAATCACATTTATATTTTAATACAGGTAGGGTGTTGCCAGAAAAATAATTAATGTAGCCGAATTTAATAGATATTTGGGATTTTTGCTTCTGGATGGGGAATACTAAAATTAGATATTTCCTCACATCCGAGCAAACTTATACCAATATCAATACCTTCGCCAAAATCAAAAATATCTTGATTTGTAGGTTGGGTTGAGGAACGAAACCCAACGAATACGTTGAGTTTACAGCAGTTTTCATGTATTTGTACCACATCCTTCTTGTTATCTTCCTTTCTTCCTTTGCGCCTTTGCGTCTTTGCGTGAGATTAAAAAATGTGGTTCATTTACCTGAAAATCGCTGTAAGTTGGGTTTCACTTCGTTCAACCCAACCTACGGGAAAATGGCAAAGGTATTGTCATCTGTCAAAAGCTTGACATTTATGGCGATGTGTTGTATATATAAAAAGTGTATCGAGAACATCGACACACGTCCCCCGAACCTTGAAAACCTAATAAATTCGTTGACCTGTGTCGATTGCTTTTGTAGCAAGGCTTTTGACTCTTGAATGAGTCAGTTTTTTCTCAATAAGCACTGATTTTTTCTCAATAAAAAAAGGTGTGTCGATTGGGGTATGTAAAACCCTTGCTCTGTAAGGTTTCTAGAAGTAAACTCTTTACAAATCAACTTCCCCGCAAGGGGATGGAAACTCCCGGGATAAACTGGGCCAGGTTGTGGTCACAACCACCTTTACAAATCAACTTCCCCGCAAGGGGATGGAAACTGCTGACGCGCTTTGGCAATTCGCCATCCTTGGCTTTACAAATCAACTTCCCCGCAAGGGGATGGAAACCCATCAACGGAGCCAACAGCGATGATTTGATTAAATACTTTACAAATCAACTTCCCCGCAAGGGGATGGAAACTCTGTCTCCTTGGTCGTATGCCAAATGCCGTGACTCTTACTTTACAAATCAACTTCCCCGCAAGGGGATGGAAACAATTATTTACCAAAACCTAAACCAAAGCTTTGAGTAATGCTTGCAGTTTAAGCTGCACTTCAGCAAATTCTTTTTCAGGATCAGAACCGGCGACAATACCAGCACCTGCATAAAGTCTAGCGCGATCGCCATCAATTAAAGCTGAACGAATACCGACAATAAACTCACAATTTCCCTTTGCATCTACCCATCCCAAAGGTGCAGCATATAAACCCCTTTCAAATTTTTCATAACAGCGAATTTCTGCACAAGCAATATCTCTATCTGCACCGGCAACCGCTGGTGTAGGATGTAATTGGGCAACGATTTTTAAAGGGTGGACGTTAGCAGGTACTACCGCAGTAATGGGTGTCCATAAATGTTGAATATTAGATAATTGTCGCAGACGAGGGGCTAAAATTTGCGGAAATAAACCGAGTTGTGATAACCGTTGGGTGATAAAATCAATTACTAGGTTGTGTTCGTGTTTTTCTTTGGTACTATTAACTAAGTTGTTGGCATTGGCCGCATCTTCATTTGGTGTTTTACCTCTAGGGGCTGAACCTGCTAAAGCATCAGTAATGAGTTCCTGATTTTGAATACTAATTAAACGTTCTGGACTCGCACCTATAAAGTTTTGCCCTTTACCATTGCTGATAGAAAAAACATAACAATTAGGATGGAAATGTCGCAGATTATTTAAAGATTTGAATAAGTTAAAAGAATTATATGATTTGACATCTAAAGCATCGGCTAAAACAATTTTTCTTAAATGTTTGGATTCAATTTTTTCTAAAGCTGATAGTACTGAATATTTAAAATTATCGGCATTATTAATCTTGGTTTTGATAAAATTGGCTGAAGAATTTTCAATGTTTGGCGATGATTTTACTAAAGATTGGAGAGTCTTAATTTTGTCCTGTAATTCCCGTAATATTGTTTGAATATTAATGTCAGCATGAATTAAATGATTCACAACTAAGGTGCAAGATGAATTTTTGACTGCTACTTGTAATTTAGGCAGAAAAATAGTAGCAGATGAAAATGGATAATCTAAATAGTGATGCTGATCAAAAAAACTGTAGCTACAAAAAAAGTGAGTACCGGCAAAAGGTTGACCCATTACAGGGTTTATATTGCCAAAATTTATGACGTTTTTGAGACAATCTTTGATAAATTCTTCGGTTTTATGAAATCTATTTTGACCACTAATATCTAATTTTTTGATAGCATCAATGGCTACAATAGCTTCACCTTTACTTCTGTTCTCAAAGTAAAAGTTTAATGTATTTTTTTGGGCAAACTTATCTAATACCACTAAAGGATCTATGAAATCAATTGCCAGGGAAATACTCACAATTTGCTGGCTACGCTGTTCATAGCACTTTTCTTGCACTGCTAACAGTAATTGATGCAAATCTTTATATTCTATAAAGAAACTGCTGCGACATGGTGAAATTGTCATGGATGTATAAGTTAATTTTTTTTAAGTTATCTTCCTAAAGTGTAATAAGTCATGGTCGTATTTCTATAGGTAGCATATTCTGTTACCATTAACCAGCCTCTAATTTGCTGGGTTCTGGTAAAACTGAAAACACATACTCTTGCATACTGCAAAATGTCAAGTCAAGTTTTGTTAACAGTAGGTAAACTATCAATCACAAAATTAGCATTTTTTGGTAATTTACTACCGTAAAATGTCTCAGCCAACTATAAAATCTAATTGATAAGTCAATTTTTAGTAATTTAATTTATCAAGACTGATGACTACAAATCAGATATCAATACCCAAAAATAAGTTATGGATGGCTGCTATCAAACCGCCAATGTACAGTGTTGCTATTATGCCTATATGGGTAGGTTCGGCGGTAGCATTTGCAGAAACTAAGATTTTTAATGGTTTAATATTTGCAGTTTTTATGACTGCGGCAATTTTAATTTTAGCTTGGGAAAATATCAGTAATGATGTTTTTGATGCAGAAACAGGTATTGATAAAAATAAACATCATTCTTTGGTGAATTTAACTGGTAATAAGCAGTTAATGTTTTGGTTAGGTAATTTGTGTTTAAGTTCGGGTTTGTTGGGGATAATAGCGATCGCCTTTTTGCAAAAAGACCCTACTGTAATTGGTATAATCTTGCTATGCTGTGCTTTGGGTTATATGTACCAAGGACCTCCTTTTCGTTTAGGATACCAGGGTTTAGGCGAAATTCTTTGCTTTTTTGCCTTTGGACCATTGGGAATGACAGCAGCATATTACAGTCAAACTCAAACTTGGTCAATGACTAATTTAGCAGCTTCTGTGATTGTTGGGATTGTCACCAGTTTAGTTTTATTTTGTTCACATTTTCACCAAGTTAAGGATGATATAGCAGCAGGAAAGCGATCGCCTATTGTGCGGTTAGGTACAGAAAAAGGCGCACAGGTATTAGTTTGGTTTACAGCTAGTATTTATCCCTTATCTTTGTTATTAGTTGTGTTAGGAATTTTCCCCCTTTGGACTTTATTAAGTTGGCTAAGTTTACCTTTTGCGTTTAAATTATGTCGTCATGTTTTAGAAAATCATCACTTACCAGAAAAAGTTAGTAACTCTAAATTCATTGCTGTTGCTGTACATTTCTGGACTTGCTTATTATTGGGTACAGGATTTATGCTGGGATAATTGTAAGGAGTCGGATGACGTAGGGGCAACGTAGAGGCGAAGCTTATGGGCGATAATTTAACGGAAAAATCAGAGATATAGATATCCCATAAGCTTCGACCTGCCCCCATACATAAGTTCCATAATTTCTTTTCTAGAGATGTCTAATGGAAAGTTGATAATTTTTCAACATTGCATGAAACAATTGTCAATTGTCAATTATCCATTATCAATTGATAAACATGAAATATCAATTTTCTTTTCGCAACATTAGTCAAAAATTCACTCGTCCTGTGATTACCAATCATGGAGTTTGGGAAATACGAGAAAGTGTAATTATCAGACTGATTGATATAAAAGGTAAAATTAGTTGGGGGGAAATTGCCCCCATTTCTTGGTTTGGTTCGGAAACTTTAGAAGAAGCTTTAGATTTTTGTCATCAACTACCAAGAGAAATTACATCAGAGATAATTTTTGAGATAATTTTGAAAATTCCCGATAAATTACCAGCTTGTCAATTTGGTTTTGAATCAGCACTAGAGAATTTACAAGAAAATCACGAATCTCTAAATTACCATCATCTGAATTTTAGCGGATTATTACCAGCAGGAAAAGCGGCTTTAAATCAATGGCAAAATTTATGGAAACAGGGTTATAAAACCTTTAAATGGAAAATTGGAGTTAATGATATAACCGAAGAATTAGCAATTTTAAATTTACTGATTGATCAATTACCAGAATCAGCAAAACTGCGGTTAGATGCTAATGGTGGACTTGATGATAATGCAGCTAAATTATGGTTAGAAAAATGCGATAATTTCCCCAATAAAATTGAATTTATTGAACAACCATTACCTGTAGATAAATTCTCAGAAATGCTGGAATTAAGTAATTATTATAGTACAAAAATTGCCTTAGATGAATCCGTAGCTACATTACAACAACTGGAAAATTGTTATCAACAAGGTTGGCGGAGTATTTTTGTCATTAAACCTGGTATAGTAGGTTCACCATCAAGGTTAAGAAAATTTTGCCAACAACATCAAATTGATGTGGTATTCTCATCTGTATTTGAAACTGCCATTGGTAGACAAGCTGCACTAAAATTAGCAGCAGAATTATCTAGCAATAATCGCGCAGTCGGTTTTGGCATCAATCACTATTTTACCGGGAGTATCCCAAATGTGTAAATTTATTTTTAACTAGGGAAATAAAATGCTCCAAGACTTGATATGATTGAACCGCAAAGGACGCAAAGTACACAAAGGTAAGAGATTATGAGAGATTTTTTAGTGTTGCTGCGTTCATTTTTTCTTTCATTGGGATGCTCCCATTTTACCCAACTACAAGCAAACTGGCCTCAAAGTCTATGGAACAACCTTTAGAGTATTTAGAAAAACTCAAAAATTATCATTGGTTAATTGTTGATAATAGCCAGGAATTTTATCAAATAGCTACAGAATTATCTTTAGGACTTTTAGAAATAATCGAATTATCTAAAAATACAACACTACCAAAAATCATTGTATCTGAACGCGAACCAGTGAGATTTTTAGCTTGTTTCATTGCTGCTTGTGCTGCAAAATGTCCAGTTTTTTTATGTAACCCAGACTGGGGAAAAAATGAATGGGAACAAGTTTTTAATTTGGTACAACCAGATATAGTTTGGGGAGATTGTTGTCAGTTTACTCCTCATTTACCAATTACCAATTACCAATTACCAATTACCAATTCTATCATGATTCCTACTGGTGGTTCATCGGGAAAGATTAAATTTACAATTCATACATGGGAAACATTAACCGCATCTGTGCAAGGTTTTACAGAGTATTTTCAGTTAAAAACAGTAAATTCTTTTTGTATTTTACCGCTGTATCATGTCAGTGGTTTAATGCAGTTTATGAGAAGTTTTACTACTGGTGGTAAATTAGTCATTACTCGATTTAAAGAAATTGAATTTCAACAAATACCAAATATTAATCCTTCAGATTTTTTTATATCTTTAGTTCCTACTCAGTTACAAAGACTGCTGCAAAATACACAACTCACAAAATGGCTATCTGAGTTTGAAACTGTACTTTTAGGAGGTGCGCCGGCATGGGAAGAATTATTAAAAAAAGCGAGATTTCATCATATTAGGTTAGCACCTACTTATGGAATGACAGAAACAGCTTCTCAGGTTGCGACTTTGAAACCTGATGAATTTTTACAGGGTAATGTTAACAGTGGTAAAATTCTCCCCCATGCAGAAATTACTATTAATAATTTAACGGGAAATATTAATATTCAAGCTAAATCTTTGGCTTTAGGTTATTATCCCCAACTTTGGGAAAATAGGGATAGTTTAGTAGTAGATGATATTGGTTTTGTAGATGGAGATGGATATTTACATATTATTGGACGTAGTAGTAATAAAATTATTTCTGGTGGTGAAAATATTTATCCGATAGAAATTGAATCAGCGATTATAAAAACAAATATGGTAATTGATGTTTGTGTAATTGGTATACCTGATAAAGATTGGGGAGAAGCGTTAACAGCTATTTATATTCCTCAGCATTCAAATATTTCTATTTTAAATATTGAAAGTCAACTCAAGGATAAACTTAGTAGGTTTAAAATTCCTAAATATTGGATTTCCCTACCAAAATTACCTCGTAATGAACAAGGTAAAATCAACCGTCAACAACTGCAACAAATAGCACTGGATTTTTTAGCTAAATCATCTCATTATTATGAATAATTAATTATCAATTATCAATTATCAATTACATAATCTCTTCCCTTGACTTTCCTCTCTCAGCACCTTCTGCGTCTCTGCGGTTCGTTTCTAACCAAGAAATTATCTCTTCTGGTAATTCTTGCTTGGTTCTACTATTGACATCAATACAAACGTGGCGAGTAATTGCTTTAGCAACTATTACATCAGTTATGGTAATTTCATAAGTAATGTTAAATTTATCAATACTTATTTTTTGGGGTATTAAACTAATCATTAACTTGTCACCGCAATAAATCGGACGCAAAAAATCTACATTTGCATGAACGACGGGAAAAGCAACAGATGGATGTGTAAAAAAAGTTTTGATATTTATGCCAGAATGCCAAAGTGATTCTTCATAGGCTTCATGACAAATACTTAAAATATTGGCAAAATAAACGACTCCAGCAGCATCAGTATCGGCAAATCTGACAGTTCTTTGATATGTAAAAATCATCGACTAAAAATCCTCTATTAAAACAAAAAAACAGGTAAATTACATTTTCTGTAAGCAGTCAGCAGTCAGCTATCAGCAAAACTCATAAAAAACACAAATTACTGATAGCTGAATACTTACTAAGTTATTAACAATTTAATGGGATATATATATCTTCAGAACTGGGGTTAAGGTAAGGACGTTGCACATCAATTAAATGCTGTGCAAAGTGTTGGTTAATAATCTGTATACGTTCTTCAATGGCGTTTTTCCCTTTTTCCCAAGCTTCTAACAAAGCATTAGCAACTATTTGACAACGGTTCATCCCAAAACTTTCCTGGGCGGCAAATTTTTGGTTTGGTTCTTCTGCTAAACTCAGTCCAGGTGCTAAATATTTGGTAAATAGGGGAATTTCTGGGTGAAAATAAGATTGATTTTCTTGGTAAACTGTCTGAAGAATTTTGTGAATGATGGGGTAATCTTGTCTTTCAAAATAAAGTGTACCAGCATCATACCGCCCATAAGCACCGGGGTTATAAAGAACTTCAAAACTAAAGGGAATATGGTCGTTATTGAGTTGTTGTGTGAGGGTATCCATGAGAGCGATCGCACCTGATGGACTAAAATTAAAATAAATTCGCCCTACTCCTAGATTAGTCTCGGATGTATTTTGGCGTTGTTGTCCTAAATTACTAACCGCCACATAACAGTTATTTTGTAAACGGTTTTTTGGCATCCAAATTGCTATTAAATCACCTACTTTTATCGACTTTTTACTTGATTTGAGATAGCATTCTGGTTCAACATATAATGTTAACCCATTTTTAGTTACTGCTAGAGTTTTATCTGGTTCTCGTCTTAATACTTCCCAATTAGAATCATAGTTACCTATACCATGATTATTTTGGTGTAATTGCTCATAAAAATCCCAATCAATACCCACATTATAATTTTGCTCTAAACTTTTCTGTTGTGAGTTCTGTTGTGAGTTCTGTTGTGAGTAATTACCATCTTCGGCATTGACTGATAAAACAGTTTGCAGCGAACCATTATAATAAATACCGTGGAGAAAATTCCGCAATAGTAAAGCCAGATATTTATGTTGTAAATCTGGTGAATTGTGTTTAAATCTATTCGCTACTGTCGCTGGCAATGCAAAAGGTTGATAATTGGGATGTTGAATACAAAAGTTTGGGGCAATCTGAATATTGCTGGCAATATCAAATAAAGAATTGAGAATTTGATTAGTAGAGTTATCTAACATGAAGAAATTGCACCTCCAAATTTGAATATCATCTAAAATACTACCTAAAATACTACCTAAAATATTACCTAAAATACTAACAACCACGTAGGCGAGTTTTTTCGTAATAAATCCGTAGTAGTTGTTTTTCTTTTTCAGGTTTAGCTTTGGTGTTTAATCCGGTTACTGATTGGAGAATTTCTGCTTCGGAACTGCCGAAAATAGTTAATACTGCTTGTTCAGGCATAATTAACAAACTTTTGGCAACTTCTAGCATACACAGGTGGGTATTATCAAAGTATTTGTGATACTCAATCATGTTTTGAATTTGGTGAGTTAGTGCCAAACCTGTAAACTGAATCACTCGCAGAATAAAGTCCCGACGGTAATCCAAAATTATGGGAAAAGCATGAAGATAAGCGTGGATAACTGCCAAAATTGAAGGTTGAATAACTTCTAAGGGAATGATTGCCAAATTTAGAGATTCTTCTAAATTTAAACTGGGATCTACTACTAAACTAGAAAGCCAAATTTTGACATAGCTTCCTAGTAAAGTGCCTAAATCAAAGGCTGGATCTCCCCAAGTGCAAGCTTCCCAATCAATTAATCTTACCAAACAGTTATCTAGATTTTGCCAACGGGAATGCACCAAAATATTGTTTAATTGTAAATCGTTGTGAGTTAAACAACAAGGTTTCCATTCATAAGCTAAATCGGCGATCGCTGATTCTAAACTTTCATATTGTTGATAGAGTGTATGCAATTTGAGTGCTTCTGTAGGAATATTGCCAAAAATATCTTGATTTATTGATCCTATTCCTTGCGCTGGGTTGTAATAGTGATAGCGAAACTGTCCTTGGGGAGCAGTATCCATAAAATCACGATACTCTCGTTTTTGGAAAGTAGAACGATGTAACACCGCTAATGTATTACCAATGGCGGTGGCAATTTCAATGGGGAAAATACTGTTATTTTCGTAAAATTTCCCCAGTTCCATATATTCGCTGAGGTAACTACGAACCAGGATATAATTTTCTGCATCAAAATGGACCAATAATGATGCGATCGCCGAAATATTCCCCAGCACTGGAAATTTATCCAGTAATTGATGAAACAGCCACTCATTAAAAAATTCATGGGGACTGCTATCAAAATTCCTGCATCGTTCTTGTTTAACCAGAAGTTTACGATTATCTGCCAGCTTCACCAGTAAATTCCGATTATTACCGCCACTTTCTGGTAAATCAGATTCATATAATGCGCCATCTTCTGAGCTACACAGACCTGCTTTGTGCAGATACTGGATAACATTTTGAGAAGACAGTGATAATATCATGTATTAATTTCCTAGTTGCTTAAATTGCTGAAAGAATTACTTAGGTATGCCTTGATTTCCTCTGCTTAGGATTAGGTAGATAGCTACAATAGCGCAAACATTAATAAAGATTGCTACTATCTAGTAATATCCTATTTATTTCAGGAAAACCTGCCAATATGGCAAATTTACCTTTATTTTTCCTTTAAAGTATACTGAAGATACCATAAAATCTTTACACTATTGATAATACTAACTCTAGTATATATAGAGTTCTTTGTTTAAATCTTGTTAATCGTAATTTTTACTAACAATTTAATAATTGCTAGTTCATATCCTTTGCTCTCAAGGATTTTTTTTATCCATACCCTCAATGTGTCATAAAAATCACGCCTTTATTTATAATATAATTGTACTAAAATCAGACTTACTAGGAACAGTATGTTTCAAATTTAACAGTATTTGTGGTCATCTGGGCGAAAATTCGCCTGTAAAGACCAAATTTACTCACTAACTTTTATCTTTACTGATACAGCAGATTGCATATCAACGAGGTACAGAATCAAAATTGAAACCTAGACACATTCGCCAGTTTCACTCCTGACTCCTGCCTCCTGCCTCCTGCCTCCTGCCTTCGTTAAATTTGATTCAATATGACTACTAATGTCACGATCCCAAAAATAATCATCAATCCCCCAGGCATAAATTTCCGTGTTTTAGCCAATCTAATGGAAAAGAAAAATACTAACACACCAATAACAAAAGCTGCTACACTTAAACCCCAGCTTTGTCCTTGAAGTTGGCAGTAAGCAGCAAAGATAATGAATAAGCCACTAATTATACCACTAATTAAGGAAACTTTGCTCTTGGCTTGGATGTAGCCAATGATTCCGCCTAATAATGCTAAAATGCCGTAGCCAAAAGCGGCAACTATACCTAAATTCATTGTTACAGCCTGTGTTGATTTGGATTTTACTTTTAGATTGAGCAGACAAATACAGTTAATTGATGGATGATCAAGGAATGTCTACCGTAAATACTTCGTCTTACACCAAAGTTCAATTCTTCCAACGCCAAGCAGCGTCTCTTTTAATTTACCAATCAGTTCTTAAAGGCGAAGTAGCGATCGCATTTCTTGATCTGCTGCAAGCTATACGTTACACTGACGCAGATGGGCGCGACTGTCTCCAAGCTTACGGTAATTATTTTCAAGCTTTGGCAGCCAGTAAACAAACCTGGGAAGAATACTTAATTAAACAAATTCTCATTGCGGATAACCCCTTTACCAGACTAGCTCAACAGCGAGAATTTACTGATTTACCACCAGCCTTAATTGCAGCAGCCCAGCATGATTTACAAGCCTTACAAAATTTATATGAATGTAATAGTGCTGTTTTAAGTGAGTGGGTGCAAGTGGTATCTCATTTGCCAGTTTCCCCAGTCGTCTGGTATCAAGAACCCCAAGCAGTAGAAGTTGATACTGATTTAATCAGCACTTTACAACAATTAGATACTTGGGCTGATGCTGTTGAAGACTTAGCCGCTTATTATCAACAGCATGGCACTGGTTTATTTGCCCAATATCGCGCTTTTAGGTGGCAAGATGGGCAGTTTTTAGGTATACTCTATCCTGATCCAGTTAAACTAGATACATTAGTAGGTTACGATTGGCAAAAAGATGCTTTGTTAAAAAATACCCTGTTTTTATTGTCAGGACAACCAGCACTGCACGTATTACTATACGGTAGTCGCGGTTCTGGTAAGTCATCTTTAGTAAAATCTTTATTAAACGAATATAGCGACAAAAACCTGCGCTTAATCGAAGTGGCAAAATCAGAATTACAAAACTTACCAAAAATTGTTGAATATTTACGAGGAGTGCCGCAAAAATTTATTATCTTTGTCGATGATCTTTCCTTCGAGGAAGATGATGATGCTTTTAAAGCACTAAAAGTAGTTTTAGAAGGCAGCTTAACCGCTAGACCAGAAAATGTAATTGTTTATGCTACATCCAACCGTCGGCACTTGATTAGAGAGTATTTTAGTGATAGACCTACCCCCAAGGATAACGAAGAAGTCCATGCTTGGGATACAATGCAGGAAAAGCTTTCCTTTAGCGATCGCTTTGGTTTAACATTAACCTTTGAAGCCGCAGATCAAAAAACATATTTACACATTGTTCAGCATTTAGCAGTACAAACAGGCATTAATCTTAAACCCGAAGATTTAGAATTTCAAGCTTTACAATGGGCAACTCGTCATAATGGCCGTTCTGGCCGCACAGCACGGCAGTTTATTGACTTCTTAAAAGCAGATTTAGCTGTGTATGGTAATAATAAAAATAGCCTGTAATTAATTTACAGCAATCAGCAGTCAGCTTTTAAAACTCTTAACTTAGCGACAGCTATACTATTAAATTTTTAAATACAGCAGATTGCAGATCCATGAGGTACAGAATCTAAATTGAAACCTATACACTAAGCTAGTTTTACTCCTGACTCCGGTTGGTGAGCGAAGCCGAACCACTGACTCCTGCTGTAACACACCCTGACTTTCAATAAAATGTGAACAATAATGACCTTAATAACTACTGATTCTCACCAGATTAATAAGCTAAAAACCAGCAAAATGCAATCAGGAATAGTAAGCAATAAAGTGATTTTAGGGGTATCAGCCTTTAGTGTAAGTTTTGGTTTAAGTCTTGTTCCCAACTGGGATTTTACTCAAGCCTTAGTTACTGGAATCATTACCGTACTTGCCACCTATTCAGCCGCCTTATTTGTGGATAAAAGACGCAGAAATTATGAACTGATGGTTTTAAGTTCTCTCTATAGAAAAATTAGAGAATTGGAAGGCTTAAAATATCGCATTGCCAGAGAATTAGAACAAGTACAACAACATAAAATTCTTCTCTATACAGAATCACAGCAACTACAAAATCAAATCGCAGAATCTCGTAATCAAAGAGATAATTTACATCGAGAAATAGGTAATTTTGCTGGACAAAAAAAGCATTTGGAGCTAGAAATTAATAGTATAAAAAATGCCATAGACAAATTAGAAGGCAGCACAATAGAACTCAAAAAATCTTGTTCTGAACTAGCAGCAGAAAAACGCCGTTTAGAGCTAAATTGTAACGTATCCCGTTCAGAAATAACCCAATTACAAACCCAAATAGAAGCATTTAAGCAAGAAAAAGAAGAAATCGAAAATCACCTGATTCTCTCCAATAGACTCAAACCCCAACTAGAAGAAAAACTCTATGAACTCAGAATAGAAATCCAAGACTTAGAAAGCAAAGTCTTCACTAAAAATAACTTATTAAAAGAGACAATTAACGCCCAAGAAAATCTAGAAAATAAACTGAAAAATTTACAAAATCAAAAACAAGCACAACAGGCAGAAATTAGCCAATTACACAATCAAATTTCCTTATTACAAGATGAGCGAGACTTATTACAAAACCAAGTTTGGGAACTACTGCAAAACATAGAAAACCTCAATCAAGAACCATTATCTGATAATACCCAGGAAAATGAAGTTGAATTATTTCCCTTTGATGAATTACTAGAACCTATAGAAGAAAAGCTACCTTCAGAATGGAGGAATTTTTTAGAACAAATGCCAACCCATCAAATTCAGGTATTAAAAGCCATAATCGAACAAGATAATCCCCAAGCTATTATTAAACAAATTGCCGAGGCACAAATCACCATGCCTAATTTATTAATTGATGCTATCAATGAAATCGCCAAAAATACTATTGGTGAATTAATTATTGAAACAGCAGAAGACAAACCGGAAATTTACCCAGAACATCTGCTCAATGTCCAAAAAATTATAGCAATTCATGAAGATTAGAGAAATAAATAGCCCTCATTTATAAACTAATTTTAACCAAACTAATTTTAACCAAACTAATTTTAACCAAACTAATTTTAACCAAACTAATTTTAACCAAACTAATTTTAACCAAACTAATTTTAACCAAACTAATTTTAACCAAACTAATTTTAACCAAACTAATTTTAACCAAACTAATTTTAACCATTGATTGAATAGAAAAAATTGTACTTTTATGATATAATATATTATGCTTTCAAGGAAAAATCAATTAATAACAAACACTAATACAAACTACATGAGCAAACAGAAAATATCAAAAAAAGTATCCACAGCTTTAATCAATTCCCTGGGTGCAGGAGTAGTTCCCAGAACCGGAATTGAACATATAGCCGTAGGTAGAGAAAAAGAACTAAATAGCCTCTTACAAAATCTCAATGATATAGCAGAAGGTGTAGCTGCATTTCGGTTTATAATTGGTAATTACGGTTCAGGAAAAAGCTTCATGCTACAGATGATTCGTAACCATGCAATGGAGCAAGGATTTGTAGTTGCTGATGTTGATTTATCCTCTGGAAGAAGACTAGGAGGAAGCAACAATGAAGGTTTAGCAACCTATCGAGAATTAATGAGTCGTTTAGCTACAAAAACCCGTCCTGATGGTGGTGCTTTAATTTCCATTTTAGAAGGATGGATTAATAAAATTCAGCAAGAAGTAGCCAAAGAAACAGGAATGCGTCCCAATGATGTAGGTTTTGATGACCAATTAGAAAACAAAATTCGGGAAGTAATTCATTATATTGAAGACTTAGTTCATGGCTTTGATTTTGGTAGTGTCATTATTGCTTATTGGCGCAGTTATCGCTTAGATGATGAAGAATTAAAAAACGCCTCCCTACGCTGGTTAAGAGGAGAATTTAACACCAAAACTGAAGCTAGAGCAGCTTTAGGAGTGCGTGTCATTATTGATGATGAAACTTGGTATGATTATATTAAATTATTAGCTAAATTCGTTGCAGAAATCGGCTATAAAGGACTGTTAATTTTAATAGATGAAGCAGTAAATTTATATCAAATATCCACTACAGTTACTCGTGAAAAGAACTATAATAGACTCTTGGGAATGTTTAACGATACCATGCAATGTAAAGCCGAAAATCTGGGGATTTTCATTGGTGGAACTACTCAATTTTTAGAAGACCCAAACCGGGGACTTTTTGCCGATCCAGCTTGGCGCAGACGCACCAAAGAAAGCCGATTTGTTACCCAAGCTAATGTACAAGAATACATCGGGCCTGTGATGCGTCTGCACCCCTTAACAGAAACAGAGATACTTACACTTTTCCAAAGATTAACAGAAATTCATGCCTTAAATTTTGGTTATGAACCAAGATTAAAAGAGACAGATTTAAAAGAATTTGTCCAAGAAATTGTGACTCGCTTAGGTGCAGAAGCTTTATTAACACCAGGGGAAATAATTCGGGATTTTATTAGTGTGTTAAATGTTCTTTATCAAAACCCAGAAATTAAATTCTCTGAATTAATTCACGGTGATAATTTTCAACTTACGGTAGCAGGTAAAGATAGCTATTTAGATGATGATGCTGCCGAATTTAGTTTATGATTATTTCGTTTTTTTCGATGGTGTGACTGTTACAAAGCTGACTACTGTTAGCGTAACTTACCGTATGACTCCTACGTCTTCACGCAAGCCATAGGTGTTAGCTGAATGCTTACAGGTTTTAAACCTTGAATGAAACAATTGTCAATTGTCAATTGTCAATTATCAATTATCAATTATCAATTGATAACTTACTCTTTTGTAATTGGGGTTTGCTGAATAAACCTAAAACCTTGATATATCAAAGGTTAGAGGCTGATAAACACAGAAATTAGTGCAAGGGTTTTGAAGGGTATACCGGAAAAAGTGTGCATTTTTTGGGATTTCAAGAGATGGCAAAGAAATTTTCAAATCTTCTCCTGACTCCTGACTCCTGACTCCTATGCCCTCACGGAAAGACTTTCTCAGCAACCCCTAATTGGTAAACCAAGCCATTCACTAAGTTCTTGTGCTAACCAATCTAATTCTATGGTACTAACAGAAAACATATTATTTTGACTGGTATTAATTTCATACTTTGTCAGCCCCGCCCAGATAATTAAACAGGGATGAGGAGCAAGATTATAATATATACTACCACGCTCCAAACGAATAATATTCTTTCTGTGACTGGGAAGAGGATGATAGCGCCTCATACCAAATAAGTCATAACATAAAGAAATTTCTCGTTTATTGATATACAGTCTTTTTTTGCCAAATAAAGACAGTAGAACGATAAAAATCAATAGGAATATATTAAGTGTAGGTAGCAAAGGTGAAAGGATACCAAATATAGGTGAAAAAATGGAAAAAACAATAGAAAGCGGTAAAACGGTCGTAAAATACCAAACAAACATCACCCCTACCTTAGACATTCCTGATTTGGGGGGAATGAGAATTTCTATAAACTCAGCATTTTTATTTAACATCACCTGACTACCAAAAGGCTTTTCTAAAATCAAATTAGATGTCCTTACTGGAGCAGGAATTTTATTAATAGGTACTTGTAGAGCTTGTAAAGCTTGATCCGCAGAAGTAAAACGTTTACTCAACATCGGTTGTGTCATTCTCCGCAACCAATTACTAAAATCACGACTAATATTTGCAGCTTCTTCAAATTTAATGACTAAATCTTGTTGCGGTAAATCTGCTGGATGTTGACCTGTAACTAAATAAATTAAAGTTGCACCCAAACCATACAAGTCAGAAGCAGGACTAGCTTTACCACTAAATTGTTCAGGTGGCATATATCCATAACTACCCACAACAGTCATGGTACTATTACTTCTAACAATAGTTTGCACTGAACCAAAATCAACTAAATAAACATCACCAACACTATTACCAGAGCGATTTGTTAATAATATATTGCTCGGTTTAATATCACGATGAATTACTGGTGGTTGCTGACTGTGTAAATATTTGAGAATTTCTAGCAATGCAGTTGCTAATTGTTTAACTTCTTTTTCACTAAAACTGCGTCCTGCTTTCAGTTGCATTTCCAAAGATTCAGCAGGAATATAACTTTGTACCAGTGCAAATCCTTTGTAGTTTGGTGTGTCTAATTCAAAATAATCTAAATATTGAGGAATAGCAGGATGAGAAAGTGATTTGAGGGTTTCTGCTTCCCGCTCAAATAACTTTAAATCGTGCCATTGAAAATCATCATCAAATGTTAGTAATTTCACTACTACCAGTTCTTGGGTTTGTAAGTCACGAGTTAACAGTGTCCTCCTTCCTGCTTTTTTACCTAGTTGTTGCTGGACTTCGTAGCGTTCTAATAACGTCTCTTTGGTAATATCACCTGCATCTTGATTTATCATTTTCCTAATTTTACAACTTCACTAAATTGATCACTTGACTTCTTGTTACTAGCTTACTGTAAGCTTACTGAAGTCAGCAACTAATATAAAACACAAAATTCTGTATACAACATTCTGTGAATATCCTGCTATCTATGAGTAACAGCACATTTTCTAGACTTGCTCCCTTTATCCAAGAATACATTTATCTTCACAATTGGACAGAATTAAGACCAGTACAAATTGCGGCTTGTGAAGTTATATTTCAAACTGATGCTCATTTGCTGGTTGCTGCTGCCACTGCTGCGGGAAAAACAGAAGCGGCGTTTTTACCTATTTTAACTTTACTACAGGAAAAACCATCTACTACTATAGGTGTATTGTATATTAGTCCTATCAAAGCTTTAATTAATGACCAATTCCAACGCCTCAATGACTTATTAAAAACCGCAGATATTCCTGTATATTCTTGGCATGGTGATGTATCTCAAAGTCGCAAAAACAAACTTTTAAAAAATCCCCAAGGCATTCTGCAAATTACACCGGAATCTTTAGAAAGTTTATTAATCAATAAACATCAGGAATTAAGCAGATTATTTGCTGATTTACGTTTTATTATTATTGATGAAATTCACGCATTTATGGGTTCAGAAAGAGGTTGTCAAATTCTTTGTCAATTACAAAGATTAGCCAAATTTACCAAAATTAAACCTAGACGCATTGGTTTATCCGCAACTCTTGGTGATTATTCAGTAGCGGAACAATGGTTAATTTCAGGAACAGATAAACCAGTAATTACTCCAAATGTTGAAGCAGGAAAGCGACAAATAAAACTAGCTTTAGAACATTTTTTTATTAATGAAGATATTGATGAATCTGATTATGAAAAATATATTTTTAACCTTACCAAATCTCGTAAATGTTTAATTTTTGCTAATAACCGGAATCAAACAGAATCTGTTATTTCTTCTTTGCGGAACATAGCACAAACCGCAGGGTTTCCAGATATATATCATGTCCATCATGGTAGTATTTCTGCCAGCTTACGACAAACTGCGGAAAATGCTATGCGAGAAGCTAATACTCCTGCAGTGACAGCAGCAACTTTAACTTTAGAATTAGGGATAGATATCGGTTATTTAGAAAGAGTTATTCAATTAGAATCACCTTTATCTGTTGCAAGTTTTTTACAAAGATTGGGACGCAGTGGGAGAAGGGGAGAAACTGCGGATATGCGTTTTATTTGTGCAGAAGAAAAACCATTATCAGAAGCTTTTTTACCAGATCAAATTCCCTGGCAACTTTTACAGTGTATCGCTATTATTCAACTTTATTTAGAAGAACGTTGGATAGAACCAATTACACCAATTAAATATCCTTTTAGTTTACTTTATCATCAAACTATGAGTATTTTAGCAGCAACGGGAGCAATTTCACCTGCTGCTTTAGCTCAACAAATTTTGAATTTATCACCTTTTGCTAATATTTCCCAAGATAATTATAAAACCTTACTTCGTTATTTAATTGATATTAATCACATTCAAAAAACGGAAACTGGTAAATTAATTATTGGTTTAGCAGGGGAAAAAGTAGTTAATAAATTTCAGTTTTATGCTGTGTTTGCTGACTATCAAGAATATACTGTGAAACAAGGGACAACAGAAATAGGTAGTATTGCTACACCTCCTGCTGTGGGTAATCAATTTGGGTTAGCTGGTAAGAGTTGGCAAGTGTTAGAAGTTGATTTTAAAAAGCAGGTGATTTTGGTTAAACAAGTTGAAGGTAAGGCTAATGGTAAAGATAATATCTATTGGCGTGGTGGAAGTGGGAATATTCATGGGAGAATTTTACAAAGAATGCGTCAGGTTTTGTTAGAAGATACAGAATATAGTTATTTACAAAAAAATGCTCAATTGCGTTTGCAGGAAGTGAGGAAATTAACGCACAAGGTGGGATTAGATAAACAGAATATTATACAATTAGAAAAAAATAAATGCTGCATCTTTCCTTGGATGGGTACGGTAGGTTATCGAACTTTAGAAAGATTATTAAATTGTTTTTGTCGAGAATCTTTAGAGATTAGTAGTATTGGTGGGATAAATCCTTATTATTTGACTTTGAAAGTGGGTAAGGATAAGTTTTCTGCTGTTTATTCAGAAATAGTTGGTTTATGTGAGCAAAGAATTACAGCAGAACATTTAGTGAGTCATGCAGAAGCACCGAAATTACAAAAATATGATCAGTTTATTCCTGATGAGTTGTTGCGTAAAGCCTTTGTTAAGGATTATTTGGATATAGAGGAGATGAGGAAAGAGGTTTTAAAATGGTGATTTTGGATCAGCAAAAATTGAATCATTTAAGTTGTATATTTAGGGCGGGCAAGACTTGTACTCAGCGGTTAGTGAGCTTGTACTGAGCGACTTGTACTGAGCGTAGTCGAAGTAAGTCGAAGTGCGCAGTCTAACTATGTCGAACCATGCCCAAACCACAAAATTTTGATAAAATTCTGATATGTAACATAAATTTGTTTTAACTCAGTCTATTTTGAAATGATGTATTCAAATAATTCCACATCTACAGAAAAAACTGCTGTTGTGATTGGGGGAAGCATCGCCGGAATGTTGGCGGCTCAGGTGCTGACTTGGTATTTTGACCGTGTAATAATTGTAGAAAAGGACTTGCTAGGGTCAACTGCACAACCAGAAAAACGCCCTGGTGTTCCCCAATCTTTTCATGTTCATGCCCTACTGATACGGGGGCAACAGATTTTAGAACAATTGTTTCCTGGTATACTTGCTGAATTAGCAGAGTCAGGTACACCTTTTGTAAATTGGACAGCAGATGTTCCTTGGTTGGGTTCTAGCGGATGGTGTCCCCGTTTTCACTCTCATTTAGCTACCCACACCTGTAGCCGGAATTTGCTAGAGTGGATTATCCGCCAGCGTTTGGTGGCAAATGATCGTGTGAAATTGAGGTTAGGTACACAGGTAACTAGCTTTTTATCAAACGCGGACAAAACTCAGGTTACTGGTGTACGGATACGCACTGGTAATGAACCGGAAATAGAGATATTTGCGGATTTAGTGGTAGATGCAACTGGACGAACTTCGCGCACACCTCACTGGTTGCAAGAAATGGGCTATGAACCAACCCAGGCAACAATTGTTAATTCTTTTTTAGGCTACGCTAGTCGCTGGTATCAAATTCCATCAGATTTGCAAATAGATTGGCATTCAGTGTATATAACAGCACAACCACCAGGTACTCGTGGGGGTGTGATTTATAAAGTTGAAGGTAATCGGTGGATTGTGACACTGGTGGGTATAGGTCGAGATTATCCACCTACGGATGAGGGTGGTTTTTTGGAATTTGCTCGCAGTTTGCGATCGCCTATTATTTACGAAACCATCAAAAACGCTCAACCAATTTCACCAATTTACGCCTATAAACGCACAGAAAACTGTCTGCGTCATTATGAAAAACTGTCTAGATTCCCAGAAAATTTAGTAGTAGTCGGTGATGCTGTTTGTAGCTTCAATCCTGTTTACGGTCAAGGTATGACTACCGCTGCTTTAGGTGCTGTAACTCTGGATGAATGTTTAAGTAAGCAAGAAAATTTAACTGGTCTATCTCGACGGTTTCAAAAACAACTTAACAAGGTAATTAGTATACCTTGGATGATTGCTACAGGTGAAGATTTCCGTTGGTCTACCACCGAGGGAGGAAAACCCAGTTTAATCAATAAAATGATGCAAAAATATTTAGAACAAGTGCTGGTTTTACAAAGCAAAAGTGGCGAAGTTCATCAGTTGTTTTTAGAAGTAATCAACATGATCAAACCTCCCAGGGCATTTTTCCATCCCAGAATTTTCATGCAGGTTTTGAAACAGGTTTTAACTTTCCACGTTCAAGGGGAAAATTTGAGTCATGGGGAGAATTTAACCAAATCTCTACCTGCTGTTTTAGAGTAGGTTTTCAGAATTTATCCGCTTTGTTAGGGTTGGCATTAGCTTTTGTGGGATGGGCATACTATGGCTAACGCCACGCTACGCGAACGACAAGCTCAGTACAAGTCTTGCCCGCCCTAATTCTGTAAACTTTACTACTTTTTAAACATCCTCTTAAAAAACTCAGGGATTTGAAAAAAAACTAAAGTTATGTTTAAAAAGTTTAAGTAAAAACACGTAAAAACACACAAATTTTGTAAAATTTTCCAAAAGTTATCTTATTCCTACAAACAACCCGAAAGTTTTCAGTTAACTTATAAATAACACTATTCAAAATCATCAAAATCATTATGCACAGATTATTATCTGGACCGTTGACGACAGAAAAATTAACGGTAAAAATTGCGGGTTTACCTGCATCATTACAAGGTAAAAAACTGGTGCAAATGTCAGATTTTCACTATGATGGTGTACGGTTATCAGATAAAATGTTAAGTCAGGCGATCGCCATCGCTAACCAAGTAAAACCCGACTTAATTTTATTAACCGGCGACTTCATCACCACCAGCACCGCAACCCTTGATCAACTAGCAAAATACCTGAAAAAATTGCAAAGTCGTCATGGTATTTATGCCGTACTAGGAAACCACGATTTATATTATAAAAATTCCCAAACTGAAGTGACAACCACATTAACAAATATAGGTATTCATGTTCTTTGGAATCAAATTTCCTATCCATTAGGAAAAGAATTACCAATTGTAGGACTAGCAGATTTTTACTCAAAAGAATTTAATCCTACACCAGTGATGAACCAACTAGATCCTGATACACCTTGCATAGTTTTATCCCATAACCCAGATACAGCAGAAATATTGCAAAAATGGCGCGTAGATTTGCAATTATCTGGTCATACTCACGGCGGACAAATCGTTATTCCTGGGTTGGGTCCTGTCTTAATGATTCAACATAAAATTCTCAGAATAACACCCAAAATATTACAAAATTTCCTGCCATTTTTCAGAAAAAAACACCCTGTATGTAATCATTGGGAATGGTCACAAGGTTTCCATAAAATAGGCAAAAATCAACTATATATTAATCGCGGTTTAGGTACTTATTTACCAGGACGTTTATTTTGTCCGCCAGAAGTGACTATCATTACTTTACAAAGTAAATAAAAATTGGCAGATCATAAAATATCTATCAGCTTTCAGCAGTCAATGTTTGAGAGGTTAAGCCAAAAATCACTATTTGATAATCTATCAATTTATCAAAAATTATCAAAAATTCTGACTCCTGACTTCTAAATTCTGACATTATTTTATTATAATTTTAAGAATTGTTAACTGTCAAAAATTAAGGTCATGAACGCAGCCGACGATAAAACAATAGTCCGCGAATACTTCAACTCTACAGGTTTTGACCGTTGGAGACGCATCTATGGAGATGGTGAGGTCAACAAAGTACAGCTAGATATCCGTACTGGACATCAACAAACCGTAGATACCGTCATCGGCTGGTTAAAAGATGATAACAATTTATCCCAGTTAACCATCTGCGATGCTGGGTGTGGTGTTGGTAGTCTCAGTATTCCCCTGGCTACTGAAGGTGCTAAAGTTTACGCCAGTGATATTTCCGCCAAAATGGTCTCAGAAGCACAGGATAGGGCTGCATTAGCTTTAAAAAATACAGTTAATCCTGATTTTACAGTACAAGACTTAGAATCGTTAAGTGGCAATTATCACACAGTTATTTGTTTGGATGTGCTGATTCATTATCCCCAAGAAAAAGCAGATGAAATGATTTCTCACCTGTGTTCTTTGGCACAATCACGCATCATGATTAGTTTTGCCCCAAAAACCTTTTTTCTGTCTATCCTCAAAAAAATAGGTACTTTCTTCCCAGGACCAAGTAAAACAACTCGTGCTTATTTACACCGTGAAGCAGATGTAGTGAAAATTCTGGAGAAAAATGGCTTTAAAATACAAAGAAAAGCCATGACTAGAACCCGTTTCTATTTTTCCCGCTTGTTAGAAGCTACAAGGTAAAAATTCCTTGTTTCTCGTTCCCATACTCTGTATGGGAATGAATTTTAGCAGACTCTGGCTGCGATTAAATCAGAGGCAGAGCCTCTTCATAGCATTCCCAGTCGGAGACTGGGAACGAGATAATATTAGTGGAACATAAAAGCAAGTCAGGTTAAAATCGCAAGCAAAGTCTAACTCAGAAGTAAAACTATGAAAACGGCGGAAAAATTGGCTGCTGGTTGGCTGCTTACACTCGGATTCATGTTTTTAACGATATCAGTAACCGCAGGAATTGAAAAACTGACAGCAGAAAAATCAATAAATATACCTACTCAAGATGAGTATGATTGGCAAAATCCCGATTATGAGAATAATGACACTATAGTAGGGGGTATTATTTTTGGTGTTCCTAGTTTGATATTAGGTGGTTGGTTAGCATTAGGACTATATAAGCAAAGCCGACAAGATAAAAAAGCGATTACTCAACAAAATCATGAGCGGTTACAATCCCAATTTTATCAAATATTACAAACAAATAATGGCAGAATTACATTGTTAGGTTTTGCCATGCAGTCACAGTTACCAGCCGCAGAAGCTAAAGAATATTTAGACCAAAAAGCTAAAGAATTTAATGCTAATTTTCAAGTCAATGAAGAAGGAGGGGTATCATATCACTTTGATGTTTAATGTCGCTTTGCTCATTTATAGCTAGGTAATAATGACACAGATTTTTTTAACCATAGCTGCTATTTTCGGTGGTTTATCTGTAGCTGCTGGTGCGTTTGGCGCTCATGCTTTGCGGGAAAAAGTCAGTGAAAGAATGTTGGAAATTTTCGACACTGGCGCACGTTATCAAATGTATCATGCCCTGGCATTGTTGTTAGTGGCTATCCTCATCAGTCGCTTTGAAACTCCACCTACAACTCTGTTAGCTAGTGGCTGGTTATTTATTATTGGTGTGGTGATTTTTTCTGGCAGCTTGTATGCTATCACATTTTCTGGTATAAAATCACTGGGAGCGATCGCACCATTAGGAGGAGTTTCATTAATGGCTGGTTGGGCTGCTTTAGCTATTACTGCTGCAACTATCAAATTTTGATATTTATCAGTTATCAGAGATAATTAGGGTGTAGGGACTATTTATCCTGATACCTGTAAGGGTTTAGAAATTCTAAACCCCTACTGACTCCTAAAATATTGCATTTAAAATATTCCATTATTTATGATCACCTTTGATTGTTTTATTACACTCTTATGTCGCCAACAAAAGAATTAGCAGTTGAATTTAAAAATGTCAGTTTTGAAATTAATCACCGTCTCTTATTATCTAACCTAAATCTTAGCATTTATCAAGGAGAAGCATTAATTTTATTAGGGCGTAGTGGCAGTGGTAAAACTACAACTTTAAAATTAATCAATCATTTACTGACACCCACCCAAGGACAGGTTTTAGTACAATCAAAATCCACTACCCAATGGAATGTAATTAAACTGAGAAGAAAAATAGGTTACGTTATTCAAGAAACAGGTTTATTTCCCCATTTTACCGTAGCTGAAAATGTGGGAATTGTACCATCTTTAGAAAAATGGTCAGCAAATAAAATTCAAACAAGAGTCCATGAAATGTTAGAATTAGTAGGTTTAGAACCTACAAAATTTGCCCAACGTTATCCCCATCAACTATCAGGAGGCCAACGTCAAAGAGTAGGAGTTGCTAGGGCTTTAGCCGCAGATCCACCTATACTATTAATGGATGAACCTTTTGGGGCGTTAGATCCTATTACTCGTTTAGAATTACAACAACAGTTTCAATATTTACAACAACAATTAGGAAAAACCGTGATATTTGTCACCCATGATATTCAAGAAGCTTTCTTTTTAGCCTCCAGAATTGGTTTAATGTATGAAGGAAATTTAGTTGCTTTAGGAACGAGAAGAGAATTTATTAAATCCCAGCATCCTGAAGCACAGGCTTTTTTATCTTGTTTGAATGCTTTAAAACATTGGGAAGAACTTAATTAAGAAAGGAGTCAGGAGTGGGGAGTAAGGTTGAATTTAAACGCTTTATTAACTCTGAATTAATACTTTAGATACATCAATTAAAAATATATAACAATCAAAAATCATGTTTTTATTTAAATATGCTTCAGAAATTATCCTCCGCAGTGGCGAACATTTAATATTAGTAGCTATAGCCATGATAGTGGCCATTTCTATTGGTATTCCTTTGGGTATTTTTATCACCCGTCAACCAAAACTTGCACCTCCCATTTTGGGTTTAGCAAACGCTATCCAAACTATTCCCAGTTTAGCCATATTTGGTTTTTTAATTTCCGTTCCCTTTTTAGGAGGAATCGGTAAAAATCCGGCTGTTGTTGCCTTAACTCTTTACGCCTTATTACCGATAATTCGTAATACTTATATTGGTATTAATGGCATTGATCCCGCCATTAAAGAAGCGGGCATAGGTATAGGAATGACAGATAGAGAATTATTATTTCAAGTAGAAATTCCTTTAGCTTTAGGAGTTATTTTAGCAGGTGTAAGAGTTGCTACTGTTATATCTGTAGGAATTGCCACTATTGCTGCTGCTATTGGTGGTGGTGGTTTGGGAATCTTTATTTTTAGGGGTATTTCTACAGTTAATAATGAATTGATTTTAGCAGGTGCAATACCCGCAGCTTTAATTGCTTTAGGTGCAGATTTTGGATTAGGTTTTTTAGAAAAAACCTTCACTAAGCAACAAGGAAGTAAACCAAAAATAGCTGTGATTTTAGGAATAATTGTCTTTATTATATCTGGATTATTTGTATTTAACTCTCAGCAAACATCAGCGACAATCACTATTGGTTCAAAAAACTTTACTGAACAAGTAATTTTAGGTGAAATATTAGCACAAACAATAGAAAACAATACTAATTTAGAAGTAGATAGAAAGTTTAATTTAGGTGGTACATTTATTGCCCATGAAGCAGTGAAAGCGGGAAAAATAGCCGGTTATGTAGAATATACAGGTACAGCTTTTACAGCAGTTTTAAAAGAAAAAACCATTACAGATCCGCAAGTTGTTTATGAAAGAACTAAAAAAGCATATCAAGAAAAATATAATTTAACCGTCATGCAACCTTTAGGTTTTGAAAATACCTATGCGATGCTTATTCGTGCTGAAGATGCAAAAAAATGGCAAGTTAAAACCCTTTCAGAAATTGCTAAATATACTCCCCAAATGCAAGCAGGTTTTGGTTATGAATTTTTAGAACGTGCTGACGGTTATCCTGGTTTATCTAAAACTTATGGTTTAAAATTTGCTAATATTAAACAAATGGAATTAGGTTTAATGTATCAAGCATTAAAGGAAAAACAAGTTGATTTCATAGCCGCAAATTCTACAGATGGTTTAATTCCAGTTTTGGATTTAGTGATGTTAGCAGATGATAAAAAATACTTTCCACCTTATGAAGCAGTACCTGTTTTCAATCAAGAAATTCTTGAAAAATATCCAGAGTTAGTAGAAACTATTAATAAGTTAGCGGGTAAAATTTCTACAGCAGAAATACAGCAGATGAATTATCAAGTTGATAATCAATCTCAACCTGTGGAAGAGGTGGTAAAGGAGTGGTTAAAATCTAAAAAAATATGAGAAATAATGAGAAATAATATGAATTTTGTGTTACCATTATCAGTAAGTGTTTGAAACAAGATAGCAGAGTATGAATATTACTATACCTGATGAAATTCTTGAATCTGCTCAAATCTCAACGGATGATATTAAAGTTGAACTAGCAATTTTATTATATCAACAAAAAAGAATTAGCATAGGTCAAGCTCGCCATTTAGCAGGAATGCACTTAATTCAATTTCAAAAAGAAATGGCAAGTCGGGGAATTTGCATTAATTATGGTGTTGAAGATTTTGAGGATGATATCAGAACATTGAAAGAATTAGGTGAATTATGATTGTTGTCAGCAATACTTCACCTATTACCAACCTAGCAGCTATTCAGAGAATAGATATATTGGAAAAAATCTATGATACTATTATTATCCCTCAAGCTGTTTATGACGAAATGTCAAATTTAAGTTATGAAGTTCCAGGAACAAAGGAAGTTAAAACCCTAGCATGGATTCAAGTTCAACCCGTGAGCAATTCTACATTAGTTGCAGAATTAAAAACAGAAATTGATCCTGGTGAAGCTGAGGCAATAGCATTAGCGATGGAAATAAAAGCTGATAGAATAATTATAGATGACTATAAGGGTAGAGTTGTAGCTTCTCGTTTAGGATTAAAAGTCACAGGAATTTTAGGAGTTCTCTTAATCGTTAAACACAGGGGATTAATTAACAATATTAAACCCATAGTGGATGATTTAATAAATATAGCAGGATTTAGAATTAGTCCCAAACTCTACAATCATATTTTAACAACTGCTAGTGAATAGTAATACATTCTTCATAGAAAAATACCCTCTTTTTTGACATTATAATTAAAGGGAGTATTTTCCTTTTCAAATTTTGCAGAAGATATAAAATGACGGGAAATAACCACATCATGATTTAGGCAAATTTCAGATATTATCTGACTGGTTCTATCAATTTCGTGATAGGGGTTAATTTCTGATTTGAGAACTATCAAAATATCAATATCAGAAAATTCTTTAGCTTCTTCTCTCGCTTGAGAACCATATAGTATTATCGCTGATAATTGATCTTGATAAAGATTTTGCAAAGCTCATTTAACTTCTTGCAATATCAGATTAAGCTGTGATTTGTTCATGACTGAAATCATCCCTTATAGTTATATGCTTAAAACTGAACTCGCAATTTTATTATATCAACAAAAAAGAATTAGCATAGTCCAATATCGTCAATTACAACTGTTCCTTGATTTTCTCAAATATCCAATCAGGAATAGCGTGTTCTGTGCTATAAACCGAATTATATTTCTGTTCTATTTCCTGCCAATTAATGCCCGAATTTGATAAAATTTCTTCAGTGAACATATCCAAAGCTTTACCTGTTAAACCTCTTTCTACACATCTTTTCATATACAACCGACTTTCTTCAATTTCTCCGATACATTCAAATGGTGTATGTTCACTTAAACCTACCATTTCTCGGAAAGTAGGAAGTAAGTCTAAATCATCAAATAAGTTGTTTTTGAAAACTTGATTAACTATACATACATTTGTACAAATAAATCTAATACCGCAGGTTCAAGATATTCGGCAATAGTTCATGAATTTTCAATTCGTCAATTTTAATAAGTGATATTTTCATAATTAGGGGTTGCTGAGAAAGTCTTTCCGTGAGGGCATAGGAGTCAGGAGTCAGGAGTCAGGAGTCAGGAGGAGATTTGAAAATTTCTTTGCCATCTCTTGAAATCCCCAAAAATGCACACTTTTTCCGGTATACCCTTCAAAACCCTTGCACTAATTTCTGTGTTTATCAGCCTCTAACCTTTGATATATCAAGGTTTTAGGTTTATTCAGCAAACCCTAATTAAAGTTATTGTTCAGAAAAGTAGGTTGGGTTGACGTTAGGAAACCCAACATTGATAGATTAATAGGTTTTTGTTGGGTTGCGCTATCGCTTAACCCAACCTACGAAAACTTATTTACCATCCCCAAGTACCAGGTTCGCCTTTAAATGGACCAACAACATCAGCAGTGATCCATCCTCCATAAAAACCACCAGCTTGGGGTTTAACTAATTCGTCATTGACATAACAAGCATCCATTAAACTAGGATAAAAACTAAAGTATTCTTGAATTGATTTAAAGTTAGGAGTTGGTTGAATATAACGCCAAGCTGCATTATTTACATATTTATCTCCTACAGAAATATCATAATATTCACATATACCTTTCCATTCACATATCGTTTTTCTAGCTGTAGCTATTAAATATTCTGTTTTAATATCTTCAGCAGGAATATAATAACCAGGAGGATGACTGGTTTCTAAAACTCTTTTTGCTTTATTTGTGTCTGCTAAAACAATACCATTAAAAATTACTTTGATATGTTTATTGCTGTCTTGTAAAATTGCTGGACGAGGGTAGTCCCAAACTGATTCTTGTCCTGGTTGTGGGGGGATGGGATTTGGTTTCATGGTTAGTTAAAATCTCAATTCAGGTAATTTATTATCATTCCTACCAAAATGATAACATTAATCTTGGGTTTAGCAGTGCTAAACCCTGGCAAAATTATTAAATCTAAGATTGATTATTCAACCTGACACAAAATCAATCCAAACCATCCCTTTTCATCTGTCCAAGTTTTGATAGTTTTTAATCCTTTGCTTTCTAGTTGTTGTGACATCTTTGTTAAATTAAACTTGCAAGAAATTTCTGTAAGTATGCTTTCTCCTCCTTCAAAAAATACTTTTAAATCTAATGCTTCCAAAGTAACCCAATGGCTTTTTTGACAATGTAGATACATTTCAATTTGATTTTCTACCTCATTGTAAATTGCTTGGTGTTTAAACAAACTAATATCAAAATCACCTTGAAAACGCCAATTTAAATGAGAAAGCATATTCAAATTAAAAGCAGCAGTCACACCTTGACTATCGTTATAAGCAGCTTCTAAAATATCCTTGGGTTTTTGTAAATCAATTCCAAGTAAAAAGTAGTCACCTGTTTGTAAGGTTTTGGAAATTTGATTTAAAAAACCATCGCATTCTTCTGAGTTAAAATTCCCTAGTGAACTTCCCAGAAAGAACAACATCCGTGACTGTAAATAATTGCTTTCTAAATGCACCAAAGCTTGATCATAAGTTCCTAATAAACCGTGAATTGCAATATCAGGGTATTTCTCTTGTAACTGTAAAACACTGGTTTTGAGAATACCCCCACTGACATCAATAGGAAGATAACGACAATTATCAGCTATTTTTTGATAAGCGTCTAATAAAAGTTGAGTTTTTGTAGAACTCCCACTTCCTAACTCTATCAACTCACAACAATTTGTAATTGCCGCAATTTCATCAGCATATTGTTGTAAAATAGCTGCTTCTGTACGAGTAGGATAATATTCAGGTAAATCACAAATTTCTTCAAACAACAAAGAACCACGATCATCATAAAAGTATTTTGGTGATAAAGTTTTATGTTTTTTACTTAATCCCTCAATCACATCTTTACCATCAATAGCTAACTCTTGATAATGATGATCTAAAACGGTTAAAATTTGTGGGTTTAATCTTTCTGCAATCATAGTAAATATCCTGGGAATTAACTGTTTACAATTTTGGTTTTCAGAAATTTAAAACTGTCACCTGTCACCTGTCACCTGTCAACTAATTCAAACTTTCAGCAATTCTAAAACCAACGTGCTGATAGAAAAAAGGACGAAACCAATTTCGATAACATGGTAAAGCCATAGTACCATTAGTTGCCCAAGAACCACCTAACATCATTTGATGTCTATTATCAAAAAATGGTGCAGATTGATCTTCATAAAGATAATGGGTTTGAAATCCTGGTAAGGGGTAAAATGTACTAGATAACCATTCCCAAACGTTACCACGTAGATCAGAAATTCCTGATTTCTTATTTTTGGAAAACATTCCTACTGGTGAAGGTGAAACATATTGTAAATTGAGATTATAGTCACTTTCTAAACCCTCACCCTCGGAAAATTGTAAAGCTTGATTCCATTCTGCTTCTGTCATTAAACGAGTACCTTCACCTTTCCATTGACAGTAAGCCATTGCTTCATAATAATTGACTTCTACAGGCCAGTCTAATGGTAAATCTATTTCATCAAATGTGGTACGATAGCGGTATTTACCATTATTGTTGTCCATAAAATCTGGTATCCAAAATTTTGGATGTTGCACATTATAGAGTTTCTTCCAATCCCTAGCTTCCAGCATCCAATATTCTAAATTATCATAACCACCAGCTTGAACAAATTCTAAAAATTCCCCATTTGTGATTAAATTTTGACTAGCTAAAAACGGTTCAACTCCAATTTCTAAACTACCATATTCACTGTCCCAAGCGAAAGTTAAATCATTTGCTTTTTTACCTAATTTTACCACGCCACCGGGAATTTCGATCATTTTATTTTCAGGAATTTTCCCATTTGTCGGCGCATAATTCCAACCTTGGGGGCGTTTTAATTGATCAACAGGTAATTGACGCAGTAACATGGATGAAGTTTCAAAATGGATACGACTGTGTTCAATTGCCATTAATAAAGCCCATAAAGGATGTTGTTGATCAATGGGCAGATTTAAAGGGGTATTTTTGATAATGTTTGTAATTGCGGTTTTGGCTTTTTCTCGATATTGCCAAACTTGATCTATATCAGGCCAAACTATATCTTTTGTTGCTGCTTCTAGTTCATCTGGTGTTTCTGGATCAACACCAATTTCAAACAAAATTTCAAATTGGGGATGAATGCGATTTTCTAATAAACCAACCCGAATTAATTTGTTGATGTAAAAAACTGCGGAATGTCCCAGATAAAAGATTAATTTGTTTCTTAAAGGATCAGGACTGCGGTAAAATGTATCTGTGCTATTTATGCTTTTGAGTAGGGTTGCTTCTAGTTCCCAAGAATTTTCAAAATAGTTAAGTAGGTTTTGGGTACTACAATGATCTAGCTTGGGTATTTGATTAGATGCTAAGTTATTCAGCCTGGGAATTGTTTGCATTGTATTATCTTGAGTTCTACCAATGTGCGAAAATGTGCGATGCACAACTTTTTATTATCCTTATTTTTAAATACCGCACATCGGTACACTTTTTTCAGTGTTAACCAAAATTTAACTTTTTTGACATTTTTGCTGAAGAAAAGTTAAAATAAGCTGTTGTGCCTTGAACTTGAATAATTAATACAAGCAAGATGCTTGTGCTACTCTAACTTCAGGTTGTTTAATTATACAGTTTAGCTGCACATCAGCTTATCTTGTTTTGCGTAACATTTTATGGTTAAGTTTTCCCAATAACTACTAGTATATATACCTATTTGCCAAATTTTGTGCCAAATTTTGTATTAATTACAAGAATATCAAAAATATCTTGTTTCATTGACTCTACTTTTATCTATTAATAATCAGGTGGGAATTACCCACCAAGAAAAATCTAAATTCTTTTTCTACGTCTAGTTTCTGGTGTATTAATTGGTAAAGGCAAAACCTCAGCTTCACTGCTTTCTCTAGCAACACGAATTAATAATCCAGAAGCCACCAAACTAGCAATCATAGAATTACCACCATAACTAAACATTGGCAATGGTAAACCCGTTGTTGGTATCGCCCCCGTAGCCACACCAATATGTAATAATGATTGTCCAATCATCACCACAGTAATACCTATTGCCACCAGCCGATGGATAGAACTTTTTGCTTTCATGGCTACAATTAATCCTAAGGTAGCGAAGACAGCTAAAAGTAACAAAAATAGCATACTACCCACAAAACCAAATTCTTCAGCAAAGATGGCAAAGATAAAATCAGTATCTTGAATGGGGAGATAAAAAAGCTTTTGTTGAGAAAGTCCAAAACCCACACCCCAAGTTTTCCCTGTACCTACTGCTAATAAACTTTGTACCAACTGATAACCATCTCCGGTAGGATCAGCCCAAGGGTTGATGAAAGACATCACCCTTCGGCGTTGATATTCTTTGATAGTAATACTTAATAGGGCTAATAAAAATCCACCAATAGCTGTTCCTCCTAAGTATTTGTATGGTATTCCACCAGCTAGGGCAATTAACCAAACTGTGATGCCACAAAGTGCAGTTGTACTGAGGTTTGGTTGAGCTAAAATACCCAATAGCACCAGACAGAACACACCTAACCAGGAAAAACGAATTTCCCACGTTAATCTTTCCCAATGGCCAAACAGCTTCGCACCTTGCAATACTAAAAACGGTTTAATCAATTCTGATGGTTGCAGGGGAATAGGACCGATCGCTATCCATCGTGCTGCGTCAAATGCTTTTTTTCCCACTCCGGGAATAAGAGTGACGAAAATTAACAACAAAAACAGGAATAAAAACCAATGAGACACTGCCAAAATTTTCCGTAAAGGCAGATTCACAATAACGTTAAATAGTATTAGTGAAACTAATACCCAAATTATTTGACGCTTAAAATAATACATTCCATCATCCTGACGTACATCAGCTACGGGATAGGATGCAGAAAAAAGTACAACTAAACCAACAAATAGCCACAGAAAGGTTAACCAGCGCAATAAACGCGCTTCCAAAGCCCAACTGGCAACGGAATTATCAAAAATAGGGATGAATTGGCGTAAATTCACAAGTTACAGGAATAGCAACATAAGCTATTGTAGGTTTTAAGGTTTCATTTAGTCTAAAATAATTAGGACTTACGCAGGATTGAACTCAACAGAGGGGTGTAGATTTACAAAGATTCATTTGCAAATTGGGTAATGTGTCTAACGTTACAATGTTAGAAATTGCTGCTGCCATTCTTGGTGTGATTGAATGGGAGTTTTGATTGTATCGGCGATCGCTCACAATAGAATGGATAATTGACTATAACAGATGGGATAATTAATAAACCCAGTTGCTTAAAAACTCTACTTGTCCCTGCATATCTTTTGCTGATTTGGTGTTAATCAGTCGCAAAACTGTGTAACTCTGCTAAAGTCCAGTATTCTGCCTCTGCTTGTGCTAACTCATTTTCTATCTGATCACGGTTAGCGTGGTAGTAAGCTAAAGCTGCATAAACTTGGGCAAGGTTGAGGTGACTGATCCGACGGGTAATTTCTTCAGCATTTGCACCTTGTTTATAAAGCACAACTACCCGACTTACAGAGGTTCTAGTCCCTGCTATCATGGGACGACCATTACCTACATCGGGAGAACAAGTTATTAATGTACCAATATTAGTAGCAGTTAACATAGTTGAGATAATTTTTAGCTTGTTTTACTTTAGTCTATCATGAGTGCAGGTATAGCTCATCATTGATACTTAATCTAATACCTAAACTTTTGTAAATTTGCTACCATTAAATATTGACGCTGAATAAAATTATACTGTAAAATTATACTGTAAAATTGTACTGAAGAAATAAATATGTAAGATACAACCGGGAAAAAGTTGTATTCAATATATCGGTTATATCTGTAATCAGTTTTTGACCTAGAAGTAAATACTATAACAGGATAAAGACTAGAATTATTAAAGATTAAAACCCTGATTAATTTAATGAAAGTTGATGGTAGTATTGAACCTGAAGAAAAAGAATATCTCAAGACAATTATTACCAATGCTAATTTAACATCGGCAGAAATTCAGGAAATCAAAAATTTATTATCTGCTCAGAGAATAGAGGTAGATTATTCAATAATAGCTAAATATCCCGATGATGCTTTAGGTTTATTAATTGATTTGATCGCACTTGCAAAGCGTGATGGAGATTTTCACATAACGGAAAAAATGTACATTAAACAAGTGGGAAAATTAATGAGATTTTCTGAGGTAGATATTGCCGAAATGATGTTAGCTTATTAAAGTTAAGACCAAGAATAAATAAATATCTAGAATAAATGCCCAGAAAAATTCGGGAGTTAAAAGCCGAGATTGCACGTAAAGGGTTTGTGTATCTACCAAAGCGTGGGAAAGGCAGTCATGAAAGATGGAAACATCCTTTACTGAGGAAAACATTAACAATTCCAGGTAAAGATGGAGATGATGTTCCACTTTATCTAGAAAAGCAATTAGCAAAATTATTAACTGAACTGGAAGAATTAGGAGAGGAGCAAAATTAATGAGTCAATACAGTATGATTATTCAATGGTCAGAGGAAGACCAACTTTTCCTAGTTACAATTCCCGAATTTAGTCATCTTGTAATCATGCCTTGTACTCACGGAAAAACTCGTGAAGAAGCAATTAAAAATGGAGAAGAAGTAATTGAAATGTACCTAGAAGCTTGGGAAGCAGAAGGTGAATCTATCCCTGAACCCAACATATTGCAAATTGCATCTTAATTAGGGGTTGCTGAGAAAGTCTTTCCGTGAGGGCATAGGAGTCAGGAGTCAGGAGTCAGGAGTCAGGAGGAGATTTGAAAATTTCTTTGCTATCTCTTGAAATCCCAAAAAATGCACACTTTTTCCGGTATACCCTTCAAAACCCTTGCACTAATTTCTGTGTTTATCAGCCTCTAACCTTTGATATATCAAGGTTTTAGGTTTATTCAGCAAACCCTAATTACCAAATACCCAAACGTTTACGCGCTTCCTCTAAAGATACTCGTTTATCAGATTGAGAACGTCGGGCTAAAAAGTCCATAAATTCCTGATTTTCTTGCAGTGCTTGAACTTCAGCAGCAAAATCATCAACCACACACAAAACAAACTCCCATCAGCTTTCTTAATAATTACAGTATCATTTTCCGCTAATTCTAATAATTCGGATATTGTTAATGTAGCTTGGGAAAGCTCAATAGTTCTCATAAATTTTCATCCTGTTCATCCTTTAATCCTGGACATCCTGATATGGCTACGCCACGCTACGCTATCAGACATCCCTATTCCCTGCTATCAATAAAAAAAAGAGGTCATCACTGACCCCTAAAAAATCTACCAAAATAATCTCTGATGTATGTATAGAAATTACGCCAAACCAGTATTTGTACCTTGCTTACCAGTTGCTAATTCCACTTTAACAATCTTACCGCCCATTTTTTGAATCCGTTGTTGTTCACGGAACCAGTTTTCATAAGGAACTAACTTAGTGAAGTAAGTATTTTGTAATTCGCGTTGGGTGCGAGTGCGAGTTAAGCTAGGAACACAAGCAGTTACTTTAAATAAACGAGCCATTTTTTTCTAAACTCCGTGTTTGTTTGGAAAAACTTTTTTATCTCAAAAATCTTGAGTGCAAATCTTTAATTTATCTGTAAGGATTTAAATGATTTAGCCGTCAGTTGTCACATATCAATCTACCAAGCCAAAATAAATAAATAAATATTAATTATTCTGACTCCTGACTCCTGACTTCTGACTCCTTACATTTCAAAGCCTGGAAATCAAACATCAACACTAGACCGCTAATACTCATGTTTAGTAAGCAATAGAACGACCTAGAACTCATGGTTGATTTCCAGACCTTAATCAAGCCGCACCTAAATTATAAGTGCAAACTTACTCCTAGCTCAAGCCAGAGGAGATATAGTCGAAGTAAACGCCCATTTCTTTACCAGCGTCAGGACCAACCAAGCTTGCAGTTACTTCTTTCATAGCTTGGATAGCTTGAACGGTAGCGCCTACGGGTACGCCCAAGGAGTTGTAGGTTTCTTTCAAGCCGTTTAATACACGCTCGTCGAGGATGGAAGGATCTCCAGCCAACATAGCGTAGGTAGAATAACGCAAGTAGTAATCCAAGTCACGGATACAAGCTGCGTAACGACGAGTGGTGTACATATTACCACCGGGACGGGTGATATCAGAGTACAACAAGGATTTAGCTACAGCTTCTTTAACGATCGCAGCAGCGTTAGCACTGATGGTTGTAGCTGCACGAACGCGCAGTTCACCAGTAGCGAAGTAACCTTTGAGCTTTTCTAAAGCAGCGGTATCAAGGTATTTACCTTGAACGTCAGAGGAATTAATTACAGAGGTAATTGCGTCTTGCATTGTTGTTATTTCCTTATTTCCAGATTGATTGCAACAGTTTTCAGTTTCAGCAGTTAATTAGCTGTAACCTATGACATTGCACCAACAACGTAGTCGAAGTAAGCGCCAGCTTCAGATGCGTCTTCAGCAGACAACAAGGTAGAAGCAACAGCTTTCATAGCAGCAACGCCACCAGCAACAGCGTCAATGGGAGTACCCAAGGACTTGTACATTTCACGTACACCAACGATACCGATTTCTTCGATGGGGGTGACATCGCCAGAAACGATTCCGTAGGTTACAAGACGCAAGTAGTAGTCTAAGTCACGAAGACAGGTAGCTGTCATTTCTTTACCGTAAGCGTTACCACCGGGAGAAACAACATCAGGACGCTTTTGGAACAATTGATCGCCAGCTTGCTTAACGATGCGCTCGCGGTTGTCGGTCAATACTTGAGCGATGCGGAGACGTTGTGCGCCACCAGAAACAAAGCTCTTAATGCGATCTAATTCACCAGGGCTGAGGTAGCGAGCTTCTGCATCAGCATTCACGATGGACTTCGTGACGATACTCATTAATGGATTCCTCCAAAACTAATGACACCAGTTTTTAAACTGGTAAGACTTTGATTTGATTGATAACTGTTTTGCATCTTAGTACAAAGTGAGTCACATTTACTCAACAAAAGTACATAAGTTGAAAAACTTAATTATCCTTCCGCAAAATATTCTCCGGCATTATGTTGAGCATTTATTACTGCTCTTAATACTTTGTAATATTTTCTTTCAGAAATGGGAATAGGAGTCAGGAGTCAGGAGTCAGGAGTCAGGAGTCAGGAGTCAGGAGTCAGAAGTCAGAAGTCAGGAGTCAGGAGTCAGAAGTCAGAAGTCAGGAGTCAGGAGTCAGAAGTTAATATTCTCCCCCTGCTTCCCCTGCTTCCCCTGCTTCCCCTGCTTCCCCTGCTTCCCCTGCTTTCTTCACTGTCACCAGTCCCCAGTCCCCAGTCCCCAGTCACCAGTCCCCAGTCACCTATCTACCACCGCGACCGGTTAAAACAGAAGGAGACAAGCTAGACCAAGATTGTTTTACCAGGTCAGCATCAGCCTTAACACTACCCAAGTAGTTACCCGCAGGTAAGGAGGGGAAGCGGTTGTAAGGTACAACATCTTCACCGAAGTAACGAGCGTATTCTGGGCTATTCACCATTGTTTCTACAGCCGCCCTTAAACCGCTATCAGCCAATAGTTTGTTATATTGGCGGATTTCGCCTTGGGTTGCGGGTGCGCGTCCCAAAATGTGACGGAATAAAAATTCAATCACTTTGGTGTTGGGATAGGGTGTGTAGAAACGCTTACGGTAAATTTCTGAACTTGCCAACTCTAGGACAAATTCACGCACGGTAATTTCACCATTACGCAGTTTGCTATCTAAATCACTGCGGCGTAAATAGTCAGGAATTTGCCCGCTAAATACGTCCATCACCTGAACATAAATAGCGTTAATTACCTGATTGGTTTCAGTTGAATTTGTACCAGTGGTAGCGCGGAAAATACGGGTTGGTTTGCGGCGACTTGTACCAACACCAACTTCTACCGACTGACCACGACCATCGTTGAAAGAACGACCTAACTCAATGAACAAGGGTTTGGTCTTGTCCATTTGTCTAGCTTGAGCCGCCAAATCTGCGATCGCATTCGCTAACATTGGCGTATTCTCAGTCTTGATCCGAGGCTTCACAGTCTCAAAGCTAGGTACAACCAAATCATCATTTTGCTTGGTTAGCTGGTTGTAAAGCTTCTCAGTATTGGGGAAGTTAGCCGCAGGTAAAGTTGGGAAGCGACGGTAAGGAACAGTATCTTCACCAAAAGCTTGAACATACTCAGCACTATTCACCATTGCACCGATAAAGGCTTTGATACCTTGAGTAGCCAAGATTTGGTTATACTTGCGGATTTCAGCTTGATCCATTGGCGCACGGCCTAAGAAATGCTTAGTACCCATCTCAATCACTTTAGTGTTGGGATAGGGTGTATAAAATTCCTTAACGTACAGGCTAGAACAACCTAAACCTTCAATAAATTCCTTAACGGTGATTTCTCCGTTACCCAGCTTACTTTCTAAATCAGTAAACTCGTTACCAGCAACATAAGGAGGAATATCACGCTCGAAAATTTGACGGTAAGCAGCACCAATCAAAGTTTTTACCGCTACTTTATCACCAATACCAGTGATCAGTTTAAAGACCTTGGTTTGCTCACGCTGCTTGGTAACACCTTGGTTAATACGGAAGTCAATATCTGGTTGGGTTCGCATTTCCTTAACTTCACCCAACTCCACAAAGCGAGGAGTTTCTTCCTTCTCAACTTTGTTGATATCTTCACGGATAGTTCCCACACGCAGTTGACGCAAGGAAACACCAGCAGGTGTTAAATAACGCTCATAAGGAACAGTATCTTCACCGAAAGCTTCACTGTACTCTACAGTGTCAAGGATGGCATCAACAACAGCATAGAAGCCTTTTTTGGAAGCAATATCAAAATACTTGTTGTTTTCTTGACGACCGTAGGTAGGACGACCTAACAAGCGACGGTGAATGTATTCAATCGCTTTACAAACATACAAAGATGTCCAGTACATCTTGCGGAATAAATCGGACTTCGCCAACATCCGCACAAACTCGCGGACGGTGATTTCGCCGTTTTCCAGTTTGATTTCTGCAACTTTCAGCCGTTGACCTTCGTAAACATCACGACCGAATACTTGTAAGTAACAAGCCTTAATTACTGCTTGGGTAGAACTTTCAGAGAATTTAACACTTGTACCCTTACCAGCATTTCTGCTCATAGTACCGGGTAACTGGTCTAATTTGAACACTTTCGCGCCCAAAGCACCAGGAGCAACACCACGCGCACCGGGGTTACTGAGTTGGTTATTGATACCAGGTCCTTGGTGAATCAAGATCCGACGGGTATCTTTACCAAAAGGTGCAGGACTGCTGCTGGGGTTGCGGGTTTCTTTCGGGAAAATCGCCCCAAATTGAATTTCTAGCGGATCATTACCAGCACCGTAGGGATGTTGATCAGGTAATGGTTGTTCGTAAGCTGCAAAGGTAGTAATAAACTGAGGTACTTTGCGGAAAGGCGCACTGTACTTAAACAGGTCTTGCTGTGGTCCCCAGTTGCGACACTCTTGAGCTTCTTGACCCAGACCCCGAATGTAGGGAACGGTTTCTTCCCCAAAGTAATCTGCGTATTCTTTGGAGTCTACCAAAGCATCCACTAAAGCGGGTAAACCACCGTTAGAAATAATTGCAAAGTATTTTTGCACTTCTTCCCGGCTGCTTGGTCCACGTCCCAAAATGTGACGGAAAGCCAGTTCTATTACCCGGCTGTTAATAAAGGGTTGATAAAACTGTTTTTGGTAAAGGGGAGATTTAGCTAAACGGCGGATAAACTCCTTCATGGAGATATCGCCATTTTTAACTTTGGATTCTAAGTCAGAGATGGATAAGCTGTAAGCACGGGTAATATCGCGCTCAAATACTTGGCGGTAAGCAGCTTTGACTACTTCAGTTTTTTCGCTAGAAGACAAACCAGGCTTCATAGCGTACTTGGGACGGCGTTCTGCGGCGTTGAAGTAAATTTGAGGTAGTTGTAAACCTTGTTGATCCCCAGAAGGACGTTGACGGAATTTTGTGGATGGTGTAGGTGCTTTGAACTCAGTCAGCAACACATCCATGTACTGAGTCACGATTTCTGTTGCTTCAGGATCTTTGCGGAAAAATGACAAAGAAGCAGTTTTAATTTCTTGTAAAGCCACGATGGTAGCTTCACCAGAACAAGCATTTTCAATGATTTCCCGCAAACCTCTGGTATTTACAGAGATGATGTTGGGGTCGCCGGCAACAATGGCATAAGTAGCATAGCGCAAGAACCAGGACAAGTCCCGTAAGCTCTTGGACATATTGCCAGGACCATAACGAGCAACGTTAATGGGTCTAAAACCAGGAGGTGTGGGACCACCTGCGGAAGTGTTGAAGATGGAACGGAGGTTTTCAAAGAAGCCACCACGACTTTCAACGTAGGTGACTGTTCCTAGTTTCATGCCTTCTTGCACACTAGCACCAGCGCCCACCATTGCCATTTCCGGTTCTTGGGGCTTTTCTAAGAAAGCCATTGGTGAACCACCAACGAAGATCCGGTTAGCCGCACGAGAAACAATGATCTCAGAATTTTCGGTGAGGATCTGGGCGATTTCTAAACGTTTTGCACCAGAAGCAAAATAGCTTCCCAGTTCGCTTAGTTCACCTCTTCCCAAAAAGCGGTCTTGTTGTTCTGCTTGGGAAATGGTCGCTACAGGTAAGGTTTGATATAGTTGCGGACGCGCAACTGAGCTTCCACCACTTGCCTTAACACTCATTGGATTTCTAAAACTCCTATAAATAAGCTTATGTGTTAAGTCTGGGTTGCTTTTTGGCTTGACATATTGGTGTATTTATGTATAGTACGCCAGTCAAACTGCCAGTAAATTAACCCAGTTCAGTTTTTAGATTAGAACGTTTTGCGGTAACGCTGCTGATTTATTAAGAAGTATGTCAATTCTGTAATCTAAATCTGCCTGTTGGCATAAGTACCTACTGTGGACAGGCTGTGGAATGTTGAAGTTTTGTATCTATGTGTTACATTCGCTTGCAGCATATTTTGTAGCTGATTTATCTCTATTTTAGATTTTTTTTAGATTTTTTTTAGATTTTTTTCATGTTTTTGGGATTATTAATGTAAATAAGATTTTATTTGTTTAGATGAATTTAAATTTAAAAACAAGGATTAAGTTATGAGTATTTTTGGTATGATAGGTCTAAATAGGGCTTGCTGAATAAACCCAAAATACTCGTAAATCAAAGGTTTGAGGCTGATCAGGAGGAAAGAAAGTGCAAGATTTTTGAAGGGTATACCTTAAAAACTGTGCACTTTGGGTCTGATAAATTAGAAAATCTGGGGATAACAGATAGCTCAAACTATTCCCTATTCCCTATTCCCTATTCCCTATTCCCTGCCTCAACGAAGGGACTTTTTCAGCAAACCCTAAATAGGCTTTCCTGAAAAAGTGTTTCCAGATTAAGGATTTCAATGATTCAGGAGTTCAAGGATATCAATTGAATGGGGTGAAATGTGGTAGATACCGTAGGCAGGAAGATTTTTATTTTCAAATTGCAGGCAAGATGCCCGCACTACATTAAAAATTATTCCTGCTTAATTGCACTGATTAAAATTCCTAAAATCTTTTTCACATCCTTGATATAATATTCACTTAAATCAATGGAAACAAGTTTATCTTCTAACTTCAAAAATTGCCAAATAGTACCAATAGTTACAGCACCATAAATAGTCCTAATATTATTTTCGTTTTTCTCATTAAATAACTGAGCCGCAATCATTTCTGCTATACATTGAGCCAAACCTGATTTCAAGTTTTCATTTTTGGTTTCTACCAATATAATTACAGGTGCGCGAACAAAAAGCTGTTCTTTAGAAAGAGAAATTAGGAAATCACAAAAACCATTTAAACCTTGTTGATTATCAACATTAAAATCTACCCCTGAAAATAGACTGATTTGATTATTTAACTTTCTTCTTAATTCTAGTAAAATTGGGCTAATTATCATTTCAGAACGGGCTTTTTCAGTGTTAATGGAAACAGCTAAATCAACATTCTCTTTGAGAATTGTTGTTAGTAAATCACTGGGTTCTTCTTCCATTGTATCTGCAAATAACGCTGATACTTCATTTAGTGTCAACCCAAATTTCTGGATAATTTCACTTAATTTAAAATCACTGTAAGCCATGTTTATTACCTTTCAAAACAAAATCAACAGTCATCAGTCAACAAACCTCAGTCTCCTAATAAGCTGTTGTGCATTTAATTTGTATAAGTGGAACAGGCATCTTGCCTGTTAAACAAGAGTTCAGAATATTAGGATTATACAATTTAGCTGTGTAACAGCTTAATATCCTCATCGCTTTTAATGCCTGACTACGCTTCCCATGACTAATCTTAGCAAACCAATAATGGGATTCTTCATAACTCATGGATTTTATTCCTTGGGCAATATTAGCAATTCTTTCAGGTTTAGAAAGTGGTTGAACTGTCGCAAATAACAAAGCTAAATTTATACTCGTTTCTTCATTTAGAAACTATTAGCGGGCAAGACTTTTACTGAGCTTATTGAAGTATGCCCGCACTACAAGAGTTTTATCATTAACATCTGTACGTCATAATAACGGAAACTGCTCTATTTTAACAACAAATATTGAAATATCCATAAACTACAGGATGATGATTTTGTCTGAATCAGGATATCCAGGATTAAAGGATTTACAGGATGGTGATTTTGTCATCATCATCAAATCAAAGCACCAATTATAACTAAAAACGATTTATTGCTATATATTATGTAATCTCTGCTATAATTATCTTACCAAGAAAAAGGTGACAGAATTATGATTTTAGACATTAAACAATCTGCGTCTCAATCTTCACTGAAAATTGCACCTAAATCAACTTATGATCTATTGATAGAAAATCAAACAGATGGAACTGTGAAAGCGACATTATTGAGTTTACCAGAATGTCAAGGTGTAGGAAATACAGAAACGGAAGCAATAGAAGCATTAGATAAAATTCTGCAAGCTCGTTTAGGAAATGCTAAGATCGTGACTTTAGAAATTGCAGCACCAAAAACAGAAAATCCTTGGATGAAAATAGCGGGTAAATATAAGGATGATCCGCAATTTGATCAAATGTTGGAATATATAGAAGAATATCGTCGTCAATTAGATGCAATTAATGAATAAAGGTTAATAAAGAAGTGAATAATTTAAGAATATTAGATACAGATCATCTATCTTTATTACAACGAGGTAATTTTTTGATTAGACAGCAATTAACCATGTTTAATCCTGAAGTTATTGCCATAACTATTATCACCGCTACAGAACAACTACGGGGAAGACTGAATATTATTAACAGGTGCGAATCAGCAAATGAATTAGTTTTAGCTTATGCTAGGTTAGAGGATACATTAGAAGACATAAATAGTCTAAATGTCCTACAATTTACCGAAGCTGCGGGTAATATTTACACTGAATTAGGGGTTGCTGAGAAAGTCTTTCCGTGAGGGCATAGGAGTCAGGAGTCAGGAGTCAGGAGTCAGGAGGAGATTTGAAAATTTCTTTGCCATCTCTTGAAATCCCAAAAAATGCACACTTTTTCCGGTATACCCTTCCAAACCCTTGCACTAATTTCTGTGTTTATCAGCCTCTAACCTTTGATATATCAAGGTTTTAGGTTTATTCAGCAAACCCGAATTAGTTAAGCAAAAAATCCGCGTTGGTACTCAAGATTTACGCATTGCTGCAATTACTTTATCAGTCGATGGGATTTTAGTTACTCGTAATTGGAAGGATTTTGAAAGAGTGCCAAATTTGCATTTAGAAGATTGGAGTATTAGTTAATAATGTCTGAATCAGGATATCCAGGATTAAAGGATTTGCAGGATGGTTTTTTGTCTGAATCAGGATTTTCAGGATTAAAGGATTAACAGGATGTTTTTGACCATTTATTTATGGTTTTTTGTTAATGATAATGATAGGGAATATATCTTTTATCTGAATCAGAATTTATAATTAGGGTTTGCTGAATAAACCTAAAACCTTGATATATCAAAGGTTAGAGGCTGATAAACACAGAAATTAGTGCAAGGGTTTTGAAGGGTATACCGGAAAAAGTGTGCATTTTTTGGGATTTCAAGAGATGGCAAAGAAATTTTCAAATCTCCTCCTGACTCCTGACTCCTGACTCCTGACTCCTATGCCCTCACGGAAAGACTTTCTCAGCAAACCCTAATTATTCAATCTTCACAGACAATCTAAAAATAACAATCCTGTACATCCTCAAATCCTGGTTATCCTGATTCAGACTATTTTCTTGAACTGACTTTTATACTATCTTGTGATTGAGACAGAGAATCATTGTTTATAAACTCATCAAACAAGTTAAAAAATTCTTCAAAAGCAGAGTTTTCATCTTTAGAGAAAAAGAGAATAATCTGATCCCACGTTTGATTATAAGCAACATTATATTTTTGTTTTATCCAAGTTTGAAAATTTGAAAATTCCTGTTCTTGTGTAGTTTGCGGTATTTGCATTTGACGACGTGCAAAACTGTAACCAGCTATAAATGTACGCAGGTTAGATATAGTTGAACGTCCTAAATACATTGCTGGACGTTTTTGGATGTTGCGGATTAAATCGTATAAATCTAACATAATATTCCTCTGGTTAAAATTCTGTTTCAGTAATTTGAAATTCCCCACCTAAGTCTTGGATAACACAATAAAAGTTATTTATCCAGTTTACCCTAGAAATGCCTTCGGGGTGAATGTTATCAAAAATTAGTTCTTGTCCATCAATTTCTACTGCAATAGCATAATGTCTACCATTAATGGAGATATTTTGTTGTAGAATTTCATGATAAATATTACAGAAAGGATCTTCTGTACTTCCTGTAAACAAGTTAATTTCTTTACCAGGTATTTTTTGATGATTTAGAAATTGACGCAAAGCATCAGCACAAGCAGTACATTCAAAAATATGAAATTGTTCAGCTATATCAGTTAGTTGACTGCGAATATCATTGTTAGTCATAAGGTAAGATATTTTTTGTCTGAATCAGGATATCCAGGATTTAAGGATTTTCAGGATGATGATTTTGTCTGAATCAGGATAACCAGGATTTAAGGATTAACAGGATGTTTTTGACCACTTATGGTTTTCTTTGAATAATAGGAATTATATTTTTTATCTGCATCAAAATTTATCATCATTAAATATTTACAGACAATCTATAAACTGCAATCCTGTACATCCTCAAATCCTGGTTATCCTGATTCAGACAAGAGAATATATCTTTATTATTCACAGATAATCTATAAATAACAATCCTGTACATCCTCAAATCCTGGTTATCCTGATTCAGACAAGCTATTTTTTAATAGTTAAAAATTTTAAAAAAATATTATTACCTTCCCAGTATTCCTGGGCTGAATTTAAAATATCTAATGCTATTTGTTATTGCGTCGGTTTAGCTTGAGCAAAGATATCAGCATGATCTTATGATATGACATATCTTTGAGCCGGACACCATGTTAAATCGGTAATACATTCATCAAAACCATCCCAGTTATGGCCGAAGTATGCAGGAAATTCCATTGCTTCAGCAGCTTGTTTTAAAAATGTTTGTTTGTTATTGATTTTTTTACCGTTAAGATAAAAAACTTTATGATTCATAGATTTATGGTGAGGAAATATGTTAGTAAAATTGTCTGAATCAGGATGTCCAGAATTTTAGGATTTACAGGATGATAAAATAGATCATTGCTAATAAAATCCTATCAATGACTACTTTAACCGCCAAATCTTGATAGTCTTGTCACCACTCCCACTAGCAAGAGTTTGACCATCAGGGCTATATGCTACTGACGTAACCCAGTGAGAATGACCAGTGAAGATTTGTAGGAGGTTTCCCGTTTTTACTTCCCACAGTTTAATAGTCGTGTCATTACTTGCACTAGCAAGAGTTTTACCATCAGGGCTATATGCTACTGACGTAACCCAGTGAAAATGACCAGTGAAGATTTGTAGGAGGTTTCCCGTTTTTACTTCCCACAGTTTGATAGTGTTGTCACGACTTCCACTAGCAAGGGTTTGACCATCAGGGCTGTATGCTACTGACCAAACCGAGTTAGAGTGACCAACGAAGGTGTGTAGGAGGTTTCCCGTTTTTACATCCCACAATTTGATAGTGTTGTCATTACTTGCACTAGCAAGAGTTTGACCATCAGGACTGTATGCTACTGACCCAACCCAGTAAGAATGACCAGTGAAGGTTTGTAGGAGGTTTCCCGTTTTTACAGCCCACAGTTTGATAGTGTTGTCATTACTTGCACTAGCAAGAGTTTTACCATCAGGGCTGTATGCTACTGACGTAACCAAGTTAGAATGACCAGTGAAGGTTTGTAGGAGGTTTCCCGTTTTTACAGCCCACAGTTTGATAGTCTTGTCACCCCCACTAGCCAGAGTTTTACCATCAGGGCTGTATGCTACTGACGTAACCAAGTTAGAATGACCAGTGAGGGTTTGTAGGGGTGATTCCACAATAAGAGATGGTTTTACCTTAACAACACCAGCAAAAATATCAACACCCAACTTTGTAGAGCGATCGCACCAATAACAACTACCATAAGTTCTACTATAAAAATGACTATCTACCCTATCACATACAGTTAAGTTATCATTTCCTATTCTTAAAACCTCTAACCACTCCTTAGCAGTCGGACGTAAATGAGGATTTTTATACCCATCATTAAAACATCTGAGAAAACATTCCCGAATTGCAGGATGAACAATTATCATAGGAATTGTTCTCTCTACATGCTCAATCAAACTATTTTGAGAATACAACCATATACCATGCTTAATAAGTTCATTAACTTCTGGAGTTTCTCCCCCACCTGTCCATATTCCCTGAAAAGGACTATTACCACCAAATAACAATTGATAAATAATTACTGCTAATCGAAATCTATCATGTATTTCCGTTTGTTCAATCCTAGAAAAATCTTCACCAATTAATTCCGGTGGTGTATATCCTTCTGAACCAACTAAACAACGATAAACTTTACCATTTTTAGGATTTTTCACCTGAAAAGAATCTGTGTCAATAATTGAAGGTAAAGCACGATTATTAACTAAAATGTTTTGTGGTTTAATATCACCTAATACATAACCAGCTTCATGTAATGCTGCAATAATTGAAGCAATATTTAAAGCCGTAGTGTGTAGAAAACGCCAATCAATCTCAAGCTTTAAGCTCTTACGAAGCTGGGGGTTATAAATATTAATAAGCTCTTTTCCACCTTTAACTTCTGGCATTAAAAAACCTACATAATCACCTTTATCATCTTTTAATGATGAATTAGTCCAAGCAAAAGAAATATGATTAAGATGGGAATTTGGCTCTTTTGGTGCGTGCGCTATCATTGCCGCTAATTTTTCCATTCTTTCAGGTGTTGGTGAATGGTAAATTTTAGCTAAATAACCATGATGATTAGTTCGCCAAACTTTAGCTTCTCCACTAGCAGCTATTTCATTTAACAAAGTAATTCTTTCACTCGTACTATCACAAATTAGAAACGTCATATAATTTTTCAGTAAATGGGATGAAATCAATATCAAATAGTATTGTTTACTAGGACAGGCTAGAAGCCCGTCCCACAATCAATATATAACCGAATATAACCGACTTTTCGCACTTCAAAATATCATACGTTAATACTTCAATAAATTTTACAAAAAATGTTGATATTATTCAATATTTAAACGTATTAATTATAGCCATTCGGAGATCGCTATTCAACCACCATTAACCGTAATTTTCGTAATCTTCATGTATTACAAAGCGAAGTTCGGAATGTGGGATATACAGCAGATTACATTGCTATGAGGTACAAATTTTGATATACTAAAAACGGGTTACAGCCTTACTATTTAAATCGCTAAGAGTATTGCTATACAAAGATTTTTGCCTGGGCAAAAGTCTAGTAATCATCCGTTTTTACTATAATAAGCTGATGTGCAGCTAAACTGTATAATTAAAAAACCTGAAGTTACAGTAGCACAAGCATCTTGCTTGTATTAATTATTCAAGTTAAAGGCATAACAGCTTAAAACTCTTGTGGGGTGGGCATACTTCGACATAGTTCGACTGCGCACTTCGACACCGCCCTTCGACACCGCCCTTCGACACCGCCCTTCGACACCGCCCTTCGA
>NZ_JACJPT010000028.1:0-54508 GCF_014696195.1 Sphaerospermopsis sp. FACHB-1094
TGTCGTACTGGTAGTTGTTTTGAGCGCGTAGGGGGATAATTGACTATCCCTTTTGAGCAAGTCTTAAAGAATCTGCGTGTCTTTAGACCGCAGAGTGTCAAGTCAGACAGTATGTTTGTAAAATTGTAATAATGTAAGTTGCTAGTTATGCCTTTAAAGGCTAAAAAATGGGAACTTTCAGCAGATATAGGAAGAAAAATCCTAGATGATACTATCGAAATTGATTGTTATCCTGAATCCTATTCCTAACTATCAACTTGGGTTAATAATAATTATTGTTTTTGCAGAAAGTTAAAACCTGAAATTAAATTTAGGATGGCTGCCATCAGATGAATTCCCCATCTTCTTCAAATTATTGGAATGGGCGCTTTATAGGTGATAACCAGCGATACCGGATCGATAAACCTCTAGCTGTCGGTGGTATGGGAGAGGTATTATTGGCTACAGATACCCGTGTAGGTCAACAGATAGTATTGAAGTTACTCAAAGATACGCTGGTAGCATCCCAAGAGATGAGAAAGCGTTTTGAGCGGGAAGTGGCGGTGTGTGCAGCTTTACAAAGTGACCACATTGTTAAGATTAGTGATTGCGGGGTAACACCAGAAGGATATCCTTTTTATGTGATGGAGTATTTGCGCGGACAAACATTACGACAATTGCTACTGCATGAAAAGCGATTATCTGTAGAAAGAACCGTGAGTATTATTTCTCAAGTGTGTCAGGCTTTACAGATGGCACATCAAGGAGTAACTTTACAAAAAGATGGTATCAATGAACATATTCAGGTGATCCATCGTGACCTGAAGCCAGATAATATCTTTCTCATCCCTACAGATTTGGGAGAGTGGGTGAAGATATTAGATTTTGGTGTAGCTAAAATCCGTAATGATTCTTCTGAACAGAGCAATTTAACTACTACTTTTATCGGCACATTTCGTTATGCTGCACCTGAGCAGATTCAAAACAAGCAAAATTTAGATGCCAGGGCTGATATTTACAGTTTGGGCATTATCTTGTATGAAATGTTAAGTGCAGCAGATCCCTTTGGTTTCAGCATTAAAGGTAATAATATCAGTGAAGCTTCCTGGGTTGTTGCTCATACTTATGAACTACCAAAACCTTTGCGTGAACAACTTGGATGTGAAAACATATCTGCCGAAATGGAAACTGCAGTCATTAAATGTCTGCAAAAAGATCCGAATAATCGCTTTGCATCAGTAGGTGAACTAAATCAGGCGTTGCAAGAGGTTATTAAACCCACCCTTGGTACCGCTAGTACCATAAATGAAACTATTGTTCAGCCTCAACCTGATTTTCATCAGGAAACTGTCTCTAAACCCTTGCAAACATTTGATACAAGCGAATCTGAAGATGAGACTATTCTACTGATCCCACAATTGCCAAATCAACAGTCAAATAACGAAACAGTACCCCGTCCCCTACAACCAAATCAACCACAACCACCAGAAGGGGGTATGTTCCAACATCGTCCTTCACCCTATGCAAACAACAATAACGAAACAGTACCCCGTCCCCTACAACCAAATCAACCACAACCACCAGAAGGGGGTATGTTCCAACCCCAACCGTCATCAGAACCAAAGAATCATCAAAATCCAGCAAATAGGCCAATCAACAATGAACAAGCCAGCAACTTAGATAATACCTTGTATCAGCCACGACCTGTAGTTTCTCCAAGTCGTAACAATATACCAGATAACACAATCTTTCAACCAAAGCCAGAACAGTTAGTTAGCCCCAGAAGTTCCCACAGTTTTGGGCGAAATATTTGGATTGGATTAGGAATTGTATTAGCTTGTTTGACAGGAATACTGATATTTTTCTTGTTCTCAAATTCTGGTTCTCAAGATTTACCTGGTGAACCTAGCTCAACTCAAAGTAATTAATATAACATAAGTTACTAGTTAGGAATAGGAGTCAGGAGTCAGGGAACACTAAGAAGGCAAGAGACAAGAGTTTATTTTTCCCAATTACCCATTACCCGTTACCCATTACCAGCCTCAACAGATGTGATCCGTGGAACTCATCAAAAAATTATCGACAAAAGTCTAATTACCTTTCCAAGACTCATCCAGATATTCTAGAGGCATCTGGATTAGCTACCAGCCAAACACTTTCATGCTTATCTTTGTTGTACAAACATTAGCAGAAATTCTAGCTGGAGGAACATCACTTACCAGTACCGAGCAAATTGACTTTAGTCATCCTAGCCATCGTCGGGAAGAGGGTGCAAGTCCGACTCTCAACTTGTATGTTTACGACTTACGCGAGAGTAAACAAATACAGCATTCCGGCAGACAAGTGGAACGCAAACTAACAAACGCTCTGCAACCTGCCATGATCAATTGGTCGCCTATTTGGTTTGATGTCTCTATATTATTAACAGCTTGGGATAGAACTGCTTTAGGTGAGCATCACTTATTAAGTGAAGCTTTGAATGTACTGTTGCGTCATCGCCCTCTGCAAGAGGATTTTTTAGTTCCAGAATTGCGGGGTTATGGCAATTTGTCCATGACAGTTGCTCTTGATCCACCGATTGAGATTGGCTCGTTATGGAGCGCACTCAATGTACCCTTGCGTGCTGGTTTGTATGTGACGGTGACAGTACCCTGGGAGCCACAGTCGATGCCTGTACCATTGGTTTCGGAAAGAATTTTCAATTTACAAAACCAATTTTATGGCAATGGCAATGGTAACGGCTCAGTTGCTACTAAACGGGTAGCGATCGCTGGCATGGTGAAAAGTGCGGTAGCTAATCAGCCTTTGGTGGATGCCAAAGTTGCTGTAGTCAAAACTGAAAAATCTGTATTAACAAATCAAGAAGGAATTTTCTTTTTTGAAGATTTACGTATAGGTAATTATGTTTTGACAGTCAATTGTCCTGGCTATTTACCACAGAATGTTAATGTCTTAGTCGATAGCCAAAATTATACCTTCAAAGAAATCTTACTAACTCCTGAATAACGAAGGCAGGAGGCAGGAGGCAGAAGGCAGGAGGGGGTTTTTGTTAAGGGGATTTATACCCCACTCCAAAAACTTTTGCCTTCAAAGGCGTTAGCGTAGCGAGACGAAGTCCGGTTTTAGACCCGATTGTTTCGATAAATTTGGGTGTTTACCGATTAGGAGATGCTTTTATGGCCAGACTTGATTACTTTGCTCCGGGTGTCTATATTGAAGAAATTGACCGTGGCAGCAGACCAATTGAAGGTGTGAGTACGGCGATCGCTGGTTTTGTCGGGTTTACAGAAGATGTGCGTGATGGGGCTGAATTATTTAAGCCCATGTTAATTACTAATTGGACGCAATATCTTAACTATTTTGCTCGTCCTAATTCTGATGGTTTCACTGATTTTAACGCCTACTTACCTTTTGCTGTTTATGGCTACTTTATGAATGGTGGTGGTCGTTGCTGGGTAACAAGCATTGGTACTCAGTTACCAGGCGCACCTAAACCCTCAAGCCCAGAACCAGCCATTCTCACAATTACTGGTAGAGGTAATCGGCCAACACTCCGCTTTGCTTTGCGCCCTGAACAAGCAGCCAGCGGAGCAGTCAATATTTTAATTACCGATGGTGGTCCTCGTCCTTTACCAGAAGGTACAGAAGGGGAAGCCCCACCCAATACTGGCGAGTATTTTTCTGTGCAGATTCGCCGGGGTGATGAAGTTCTGGAACAATACGAGAACTTAACCATGAACCGGGAGGCCGCAGCTCAGGTAGCCACCTATGCAGTGGCGGCTTTAAGAAATTCTATGTATATTCAGGTGCAAGATGTATCTCAAGCTGGACAGCCTTTATCGCGCCGTCCGGCCAATGGACAATATGAACTAGCACCACCGATTGTAGCTGTTCCCGTCGATAGATTTTCCAGCGATTTAGAAGGTATACGTGATGATCGTACAGGAGTAAGGGGGATTTTTGAAATAGATGAAATCACCATGTTGGCCTGTCCTGATTTAATGCGGGCATATCAAGCGCAAGTGCTAAATTTGGATCAAGTCCACGGCATCATGGAATTGATGATTAGTATGTGCGAAGGTTCAGCCAGTGGTGATATTCCTAACCCACCCAACCGCATGGTTTTGATTGATCCGCCTTCAGAAGCAGTCAAACCGCAACAGGTAGTGGAATGGTTGAATAGATTTAACCGTCGTTCCATGTTTGCTGCACTTTATTATCCTTGGATCAAAGTTGCCAACCCACGCGATCGCGGTAATCCGATTCTTGTACCTCCCTGTGGACATATCATGGGAGTTTGGGCGCGGACTGATGAAACCAGAGGTGTTTATAAAGCTCCTGCGAATGAAGTACCTAGAGGCGTAATCGGTTTAGGTTATGAGACCAACTTCCGCGAACAGGAATTATTAAACCCCTTGGGTATTAACTGTATTCGCACCTTCCCCAATCGTGGTATCCGCGTCTGGGGTGCGAGAACCTTGGTTGAGCCAGATAAAACCGAATGGCGTTATATCAGTGTACGACGCTTGATTAGTTATATCGAAAAATCCATTGAATTAGGTACTCAGTGGGTAGTCTTTGAACCCAACGATGAAGATTTGTGGGCGCGTGTTAGACGTACTGTGAGTAACTTCTTAGAACGGATTTGGCGTGAAGGTGCTTTATTTGGAGCTTCACCACAACAAGCATTTTATGTCAAGTGTGATGAGGAACTTAACCCACCAGAAACCAGAATATTAGGTCGTCTATATATTGAGGTCGGTGTTTGTCCTGTCAGACCTGCTGAATTTGTCATTTTCCGCGTCAGTCAGTGGAATGGAATCGCAGATGAAGAGTAGCAGAAATCCATCTTGAAGGTTTTTATATCACTTATTGCACAGGAGGTTAAATCATTATGCCAGGGGAATTTTTAACGGCTTGCAAGTTTTACTTCGAGGCTGACGGAATTACTGATAAATTCATCAAAGAAATTAGTGGACTAGGTGTTGAAAGTACACCAGCGCAAGATATCCACGGCTCATCTAAGTCTGGTAAGATCATGCGGCAGGCAACACCAACAGTAGTAAAATTTACTAATATTACATTGAAGGTAATTGCCACTGATGATATAGACCTGTATCAATGGTATCAGAAATGTAACGAAGATATGGGAGATCCCAGACAGTGGGCGCAAAACCGGAAAACTGGCTCAGTAGTTGCCTATGATCAGCAAGGCAGTGAAAAAGCTCGTTGGAACATAGTTAACTGTTATCCCTGTAAATACACGGGTCCCACCTTAACTGCATCTGGTGGAGATATGGCCAATGAAACTATTGAGTTAGTTCACGAAGGCGTTAAACGGGTCAAATAATGATCAAATAATGGTCAAATAATAAATTTAGCAACAATCAAAAGTGTCACAAACAGCAGGTCAAGTTCCAGAAATTCTTACAGCCCATCGGTTCTACTTAGGTCTAACATTAGATGGTCAACAAGATAATGTTGATGGTTTCTTTTTAGAGTGTCAAGGCTTTAAAAGAACTCAAGATGCTATTGAAATTGCTGAAGTTACTCTTAATAAATGGGGTGCATCAGATAAAGGTCAAGTCGTCAGAACCAAAATTCCTGGTAATGTCAAAAGTGGGAATATCACTCTCAAAAGAGGAATGACCAATTCTCTAGCTATCTGGAAGTGGTTTGAAGCCGTTCAAGAAGGCAAATGGGCTGATCAACGTAAAAATGCTTCTTTGACTATCTATGACCAATCTGGCAAAGAACAAGCAAGATTTGAATTAGCTGGTGCTTGGCCTGCCAGTTATAAAATAGCCGATGTTAATGCCCGCAGTGGTGAGATAGAAATTGAAGAAATTGAAGTTGCCTATGAAGAATTTAAGCGCGTAAAATAATAGGCAAAATATGTTTGCAACAGAGTTTGAATTTACACTGCCTAAAGGGTATCTAGACTCGGAAGGCAATCTGCACCGTAAGGGTATAATGCGATTATCAACGGCTATAGATGAGATAGCGCCTTTACGTGACCCCCGTGTCAAAGCTAACCCAGCCTATGCCACAATTATGATCTTGTCTCGTGTGATAACTCAATTGGGTGCTATATCTGAAGTTAGTCCTGCTATGGTAGAAAACTTTTTTGCCCAAGATTTAAATTACCTGCAAGACTTTTATCGTCATATCAATGGTTTGAACGGTGAAACTTCCTTACCACAGGAGAAAGGAACTTCCCCATAACCACTGCTGCATAATTAAATCTATGTAATTAAATCTACTCAATCATCAGTAAAAAACATCAGTAATTATGCCCCGTAAACAAGACACCCTCTATACTGAATTTGACTTTACTCTTCCACGGGGGTTAATGGATAGCCAAAACCGTGTGCATCGTCATGGAATCATGCGTTTAGCCACTGCCAAAGATGAAATTTTGGTGCAGAAAGAGCGCAAAGTCCAAGAAAATCCAGATTATAACGTTTTGGTGATGTTATCCCGTGTGATTACAAGACTGGGAAGTTTAAACTCTGTTAGCCCTGATTTATTGGAAGGACTGCTCTTACATGACATTGCCTATCTCAGAGAATTTTACAATCGAATTAATCAGCAAGGTAATACCCATATCCCTACTCAGTGTCCACATTGTAATACTCAATTTTTGGTAGAGTTAACATTAGCGGGGGAGTCATAAGCTACCCCTCTGACACTTTGTATGAGGAGGTAGCTTTTATTGCTTATCACTTTCACTGGTCACAAGATGATATTCTAAATTTAGAACACAATTGCCGTCAGCGGTGGGTGACAGAAATTAATAAAATTAACCAAAAATTAATATGAAAGTCAAAATAGCCTATTTAACCACAGAAAATGAAGTAAATGAACTCGACTTAGTAGTAGCAACTACACCAAAAGGAGAGTTTATCATTGGTCGTTCTCCTGATTGTGACTTACCCTTAGAAAGTCCTGATGTCAGTCGCATACACGGTAAATTCTTTGTTCAAGGTGGAAAGTATTATTATTGCGACACTGGCAGTAGGAATGGTTCTATAGTTAATAATCAATTAGCTGTAAAAAATCAGCCATATATTTTAAAGCACGGTGATTCTATCCAGATCGGAGATTATTTTCTGAAGATGGAAGATATGACACCTGCGGCGGAACAATTACCAGAAACCGTGTTTAGGGTTATAGACCCGGCGCTGTTTTCCAGACCAATATCACCAGAAGTTAATGTTGCTAACATTAATGAGCCAGCACCAGAAGTAGTTAACAACTTGACTGAAGAAGTGATTAGTCCAATTCAGGAAGAGAAGACAACACCTGAAGTTGATGATGTTGCTGCTGCACAAGAGCAAGAGGTAATAACTACACCTGAAAGTCAAATATTACCTGAAAGTCTAATAGTAGAAGAAAAAACTTTTATCCAACCACAGGATATTGTTACTCCAGCATCGGAAACAGTACCTGATGTGACTGCAAATGAAAGTGATGAAGATGATGAAGATATTGATTTAAGTACACCAATAGCAGAAGCAAGACCCTTTATCCAACCACAGGATGTTGTTACTCCAGCATCGGAAACAGTAACTGATGTGACTGCAAATGAAAGTGATGAAGATGATGAAGATATTGATTTAAGTACACCAATAGCAGAAGCAAGAAGCATCGTAGAAACCGTTGTAGAAACAGTAGAGGTAGAAGATATTGTTGCTTCAGCATCGGAAACAGTACCTGATGTGACGACATCTGAGAGTGATGAAGATGTTGATTTAAGTACGCCAATGTTACAGGAATTAACAATTGTACAACCGCGAGATATTAACATTCGACCAGCGCCAACTGAAAGTAATATTGAAGTTGGAGATTCAGATACAGATGATGGTATTGAAGGAGAAAATTTAGTAACTGAAAGTGAAGTTCAACCAGCAGTGACTACAGATAATGATGTGCCAGAAGTGGTAAGTGATATTGATGTAGAAGCAACTGAAACTGTATCAGAGACGTTGAAGGAATCCCAGATTGATGTGATATTTGCACCACATGATAATATTCTTCCTCAAGCAGAAGTTACGGAAATAATTGGTAGTGAAGATAGTGATGAAGATATTGAGGTGAGTAGTACAACCTTACAAGAAGTTAATCGAGAAGTGACCGAACTAGAGGTTTTTTCTACCACAGACAACTTAGAAACACCAGAAACAGAAACATCTATTTCTACAGCAGAAATCAGTGAAAAAATATCAGTAACAGAGGTGGTTTGTACAGCAGAAAACTTAGAAACAGCAGAAAACTTAGAAACAGAAACATCTATTTCCACAACTGAAGTTGGTGAGAATTTAGTAGTTGTTGGTGAAAAATTAGCAACAGTTACTGAATCTGAAGAATTACAAGCTGTTGACGATATAGAAGCAAATACGGAGAGAGAAGATAGTCAGATGAGCATTCAAAAAAATATAGTCCTCATTGCTCACGAAAGCAAGAAATATGAATTAGCTGAGTTGGTTGCTAAAAATAAAGAGTTTTTCTCTCAAAGCTTGACCATTAGCTGGCCTTCTGTGAGTGAAGTTTTAAAGCAAGAAGCTGGTCTGACTGTGAGTGAAGAAATTCCTTCTCCCACTGCTGGAGGATATCAAAAAATTAATGTCCTGCTAGGTTCTGGAGGTATTTTAGCTATGATTTTCCTCAGAGATTTTCTCACACCTGCACCTAGTCCAACTAATGAAGAAACTTTGTTGAAAATATGTAATATGAATCAGGTGTTGGTAGCAACTAATTTAAAAACAGCAGAGGTGATCGTGTATTATCTGAAAAACATGACAGATTCATAGATCAATAGTTACAAAAAACGGTTCTTCGGTACTTTTTATGGAGAACCCAGTTCAAAATCATTGAAATCCTTATTGTGCGGGCATTTCATTCAAAATATGGGCATTATAGTTTATAATCATTGCCCCGTAAGGATTTTGTGATAATCAATCCTTAACCTCCATAAAACAGACACAAGAGCCATATTTTGGAATATCTCTTTACTTCTGTGTGTGTTAGCTTTGAAAAATGTCGAAATTCTTACATCAATCCCTGTATTGTTTAATCTTTTAAATAAATCCCGCATACTTGTTAAACTATTATCCAAGGCATAAGCCAACCAACACTCAACGTAAAGACATTTTTCTTCCTTCATTTTTATTTGTTGCTATTTTAAATCCTCTCATTCCTAAATTACGTAGGGGTTGCTGAGAAAGTCTTTCCGTGAGGGCATAGGAGTCAGGAGTCAGGAGTCAGGAGTCAGGAGAAGATTTGAAAATTTCTTTGCCATCTCTTGAAATCCCAAAAAATGCACACTTTTTCCGGTATACCCTTCAAAACCCTTGCACTTTTTTTCTGTTTATCAGCCTCTAACCTTTGATATATCAAGGTTTTAGGTTTATTCAGCAAACCCTACGTACTTCATCTTGGACAAGGGCTTTTTTAGATGCGGTTAATCTTAGTGCTGTGGCTTTGATGGTGGTGACCACCTTACAATTAGGAATAACAACTTTAACTTTTGGAAAAGTGCCTTATGTGGATTTTTTAGGATTAATTATTTTCTTAATTTCTGCGGTTTTAGCTATTCGTTATCAAATTAATGCTACATGGTTGGTTTTAGGTGGTGGTTTAATTGGTTGGGGTGTTCAAATTTTAGGATATATCCAATAACAGATGGATAAATTTGCTTTAGTAATTTAACTATAAATATAGTTTTCAGTGATTGAAAAATGGCACAGTATTACGACAGCATAGCCCAAGAATATAAAAAATCTAAAGAGTTGCCGATTCGCCTACATATTGAAACATATACATATTTTAATATGCTTGGTGATTTAACAGGAAAATCAATTCTCGACTTAGCTTGTGGAGAAGGATGGTATAGTAGACAGTTTAAAGAAAAAGGTGCTTCTCTGGTGGTTGGGGTTGATATTTCTGAAAAAATGGTAGAACTAGCAAGAAAACAAGAAAGCAAACAAAAACTTGATATTCAATATATTGTTGCTGATGTGCTAGAACTAGGAAAAATTGGAGATTTTGATCTAGTTGTTGCTTCTTATTTACTGAATTATGCCCAAACTAAAACACAATTATTAAAAATGTCACAAACCATCTTTAATAATCTCAAAATAGGAGGGCGTTTTGTGACATTAAACAATAATAGTGAACAACCTCCAAGTTCTTATCTTAAAACTGAGAAATATGGATTTATTAAAACTATTTCCCAACCTCTGCAACCAGGAACAGCAATCAAGTATACATTTTTTGTAGATGGTCAGGAATTTAGTTTTGATAATTATTACCTCAGCAAAGATACACATCAAAAAGTATTTGCAGATGTTGGTTTTAAAAATGTTCGTTGGCAAAAACCATTAGTTTCTCCTGAAGGTATAGCAGAATTTGGGCAAGAATTTTGGCAGGATTTTTTAGAGTGTATCCCTTTAATTGGGATTGAGTGTTTTAAAGAGTAAACTTTTTTCATTCAGGAGTCAAAGGATCAAAAACTTCAAGAAGAAGGACAAAAATTGTCGGTTTCAATTTATATCCACGCATCAAACAGAAATTGGGAGAGAAAACCTAAGAATTATTCTCTCTCCTCTCTTGCAACTTAAACATAATTTCTGCGTGCATTTCACGGGTAATAGGATAGAAAAAAGTCAAAATCAAACCCAAAATTAAACAGATTGTTGGTACTGGACCGACTATAATTCTAATAGCAGACAATGCGGAATCGGGTTGTATGGGTGTACCTTGTCCGGCTATAGTTTCCCGAAATCCAGAAGCTTGTAAAGCATTACCAACTATAAATAAACCAAATGCTAAACCAAACTTTTGTAATAACACCATAAAACCATAAAATACTCCTTCCCTTCTTTGTCCGGTTTGCAGTTCATCTAATTCTATAACATCGGGAATCATAGACCAAGGAATTAAATAAGCTGTGGAAACTCCACAACCAGCCATAACAGCCATAAAATACATTAAACCTATTTGATTTGCTTGGAGAAAAAATAATCCCGCAGCAGCAATAATCCATAAAGTCATACCCAAAAAATAAACGATTTTTTTACCAAATCTTTTACTTAAATAACTCCAAACAAATAACATTAATAAAGCAGTTCCTTGAACAGCAATTAATACTGTAGGAACTTGAGAATCTTTGAGTTTCATACAGTAGATGACAAAATAGGGAATGACTGTAGCGGTGATTTGTACACCTAACCAAGAAAAAAGATAAATGGCGATAACGAATAAAAAAGGTTTGTTACTGAAAGCAATCTTGATTTGTTCTATAAAAGGAATTTCTGCTGGTTGTTCTAATTGAATACGTTTAGATTCAAAAGCAAGAATCCGCTTTCTTGTTCCATAGACGCACCAATATAAAGATAACACCGAAATCACAGTACATATTGCTGCTAACACTAAATATTGTTGTTGTGGTTCACGAATTACAGCAAATACAATTTGCGCGAAAATCAATGATAAAATACTGCCACCAATAGAAAACGTAAACCGAAAACTATTTAAACTCGTTCTTTCATCATAATCTTGACTTAATTCCGGTGTCATTGCCGTATAAGGCAAATTAACAATCGTAAAAAAAGCCTGAGACATGATCCCAATTGCTACGTAATACCAAAACAAAGGCCAAATATTACTACTTTGATTGGGAGTAAATTGTGGTACAATCCATTGTAGAAAAAAGAATAATCCAAAAGGAATTGCACCATAAAACATCCAAGGTAAACGACGACCCCAACGCCGAGATTGAGTCTTATCTGTTAATACCCCCACAACAGGATCATTGACAGCATCCCAAATTTTACCAATCATCAAAATACTGCCAGCTAAACCCGCTGGAATACCAGCTACATTAGTAAAAAACAACAGTAAATAAAAGATCGCAATATTAGAAGTAATCGCCGGACCTAAATCTCCAGCACCATAAGCCAGTTTAGTCTTCAAATCTAATTTTTCATTGTTCATAATTACTTACACTCATATTAAGATAGTTGGGATTTGCTTGCAGTGCTAACTAAAAACTACTTCCCTAAGTCCTATGTCAGACCTTTACGTTTCCTGGTCAGATTATCACCATAAAATTGAACAATTAGCAGTTAAGATTTATCAATCAGGTTGGCAATTTAACCAAATAGTCTGTCTTGCTAGAGGAGGATTACGAGTAGGAGATATTCTCTCACGAATCTATGATCTACCGTTAGCAATTTTATCTACATCATCTTACAACGGTGCGGGTAAACAGGAAAGGGGCGGTTTGATAGTTTCCCCTCATTTAACCATGACTACTGAGCGTTTAGGTTCGCGGATTCTTTTGGTAGATGATTTAGTAGATTCGGGTATCACTCTAAAAGAAACTATTCCTTGGTTAAAAGAATATAGCCAGGTTGCGATTGAAGAAATCCGTACTGCGGTAATTTGGTATAAAGATTGTTCTGTAATTGTTCCGGATTACTACGCTGATTATTTACCGGATAATCCTTGGATTCATCAACCTTTTGAAATCTATGAACATATAACCCCGGAGGAGTTGGCGGAAAAAGTAAGTCAGCTTTGTTGATACTATGACTTAATCGTAAAGCGATCGCCTAAACCTTTGAGTGTCATATTTTGGGCGATCGCATCATGGGGTATCAACACATAAACCCAAGGTTTACCATTATGTTTTAACATATAATCAGAAGCATATTTACACCATTGAACCGCTACATTTTTCTTAGCAACCACTTGAGGATCGTCTATTTCATCTCGGTTTTTGGGTTCAAGCATATAGATCATTTCTGTTGTTTCTGCCACAAAATCAGGTTGATATTCTAAATAATCTCCCTCCCATTTGTAATAAATCTGAAATTGTCCCCTTGCTGGTTTAAACCATTTGATTGCATCTCGTTCCAAAATTATAGATAATACCCTTTCTGCTTCTGATTGAAATTTTTGTTCTTGATAAAGGCATTTATCAAAACCTGTAAACAGATATTTGGACATCTTGCTTTTATCAGCAGGTGAGATTCTATAATCTAAATAATTTTTGGCATTTGTGGTATAAGCACTTTCTTTTAAAGTTGTAAAACCCTTACTGATTTTTACTTCATAATTAACATTATCTTCCCAGAAATGTTGTTGCATCTGGTTATGAACAAGATTAGCAATTTCAACTTGATGAAAATATAAAACTTTATGTGTATCTTCTTCTGTTAGGTAGGTGAGAAAATGCTCAACAACTTGACCTGCTAAATCATAAAGCAAATCAGCATTTTCATCATAACAGATATCATCAAAATTGACTAGATTTTCCACAATATAGTTTTCTAATCGAGATTCTGGAAAATTGTCTGTTTTGATTTCTAAAGATGTAGAATCATCCGTTGCTAAAGATTGAATATATAATTCTTTTTTGGAAGGAACAGGATAATTTAAACCTGTCACATCTAAAGCAAAAGACCTAAATCCTGATTTTACCTCTCCTTGAGGAACAATCAAAATTTTGGGAATATCAATAGTTTGCTGAATGACTAAATTAGTTGTTTTAGCCACAATAGATGCAATATCTGGTGGTGTAATTACACCTGCTATTTCTAATTGTTCTGGACGATATTCTTTAGCTACAGCTTCCCGCACCATTGATTGAACTTTTGGTGTTGCAAGATAGGATATTGTTGGTACTTTTTCCGGTTGATTTTCTAACTTTTGAATTTGTTGGTAAGTCAAATTGGCAATCTTTTGTTCTACGGGAGATGCAAATATAGAAGTTTGAATATTTTGGGTTTCTGTTTCTGTAACAGTTGTATTTTCTTCTGTATTTTGTTCTCTATTATCCTCAAAGTGATCTTCATTTTTTGGTTCTGTTGTAATTCCTAAAGTTTGGGCAAGTTTTGACTGTGAAATTACTGTTTTCTTTTTCTCTTCTAACTCTTCAGGTGTAAGAATAATTTGTTGCAATCTAATTTCTGATTCTGGACGTTTTGCTTCTTCTACAATTTCTTGAAATTTATCATGGGCAACAATATTTAAACGATCTACAATAGTGATACCTGTACGCTTTCCATAAGGTAAACGTAATCCTCTACCAATAGATTGTTTAATCAAAACTTCCGAATTTGCGGCTCTTAATGGGACAATTGTATAAAGGTTAGTCACATCCCAACCTTCCTTTAACATATTCACATGAATAACTATTTCCGTTGGTTCATCTGGATATTCTACTTTTAGCAATCTTTCCACCATTTCATCTTCTTGTGCGCCTGTTTTACTAGAATCAACTTGTATGACTTTATCCTGATAAAATCCTTCTGCAAATTCAACAGATTTAATCAATTCTAACAGTTGTGAAGCATGGTTAGTATCACGGGCAATTACCAGCATAAAAGGTTTAACAATTGGCTTTCCTGTGAGAATAGAATAAGCCTGTAATTCAGCTTTAATATTTTCATGTAAATAAATTCCATCTTCTAATTTTATTCTTTCAATTGCTGCTGATGATAAACTGGCAGGATTAAAATCTTTACGAGTCACAACCGCAGGATCTTTCACAAAACCCTCTTTAATGGCTTTTCCTAAAGAATATTCATAGATAATATTTTGAAAATAAACTGTTTTTTTACTGGTTTCTACAGAAGGTGTAGCGGTGAGTTCTAACCCTATTAATGGTTTTAATTCATTAATTGCTCTAATTCCTGCTGATGCTCGATATCGGTGGGATTCATCCATTAAAATTACCAAGTCTTTTAACTGGGAAAGATAATCAAAATAGCTTTCACCAATATATTCAGATAATCTTTTGATTTTCGGACTTTTACCACCGCGCACTTCTGAGTTGATTTTGGAAATATTAAAAATATTGATTTTGCAGGGAATTTGTGGATCTAAAATTGTTCTTGCATTGGTTTCATAGTTTTCACCTGTGATAATTACTGGTGACTGAATCGCAAATTCAGAAATTCCTGTAAATACATATTTTGCTGTATTGGGTGTAAAATCATTAATCAGTTTATTATAAATAGTCAGGTTGGGTGCTAAAACAAAGAAATTTTTTATCCCGTGCGCTAGGTTTAGATAACTAATGAAAGCCCCCATAAGTCGCGTTTTACCTACACCTGTTGCTAGTGCAAAACACAGTGAAGGAAATTCACGCTCAAAGTTAGTAACAGTCGGGAATTGTTGATTAATTTTTGCTAAACTTGTTTCTATATCAGATTGTTCATTGATAGGTAAAAGTTCACAAACCCGATCCAAAATTTCTAATGATTGTCTTTGCGGAGGGCGCAGACTGAGACGATTAGCAATGTTATTAACGATGTTATTCATAGTATGTTATCCATCTAAAATAGTGATTGTTGTATATGCTGTTGTTGTGGTTTTTGTGGTGATGGTTTTTCAATTTCCGGGGGTGCTTTAGGCAGATTTTTGATATCAAGACTGTAATCATCATGTCCCCATTCACAACGGGAAAGTATATGTTTAGGAATTTTTTTGATTGTCAGATTTGGGAATATATCAACTTTGCCACGAAAGGCACTACATAATATAAGTAGGGTGCGTTCTTGTCCTACTTCATCAGAGAGTTTAGATAATTGTTCATGACTGAGATTTTGGGTAGTGACATAAATAAAATCTCGTTCTGTAGAATAACCATGTTGCCAATAAAATGTATCTGATGGTGCATAAGTGAAGCCTTCAAGTTTGCAGAGTGCTTCGGCTAACATGGCGGGGTTATATTCTTTATTAATCACCCAGTTACCCCATTTATCTTTTTCTAATAATGATGGTGCAAGGCGATAGTAACGAAAACCACCGCCACCTTTCCAGTTAAAAGTTTCGGTAATACCTCCTTTGTCTTCTCCATCAATCACTTTTTTGAGTCGGGGAATGATATGGGTATGACAATGTTCTCCTAGTTCAATCATGATCCAGCGTCTTCCCATTTTGTGCGCTACTGCGCCTGTTGTTCCTGAACCTGCAAAGGAATCTAATACTAAATCACCTGGATTTGTTGCTAACTCGATGATCCGTTTTAGCAATCTCTCAGGTTTTGGAGTATCAAAAAGATTATCTGCACCAAAAAGACTGACCATTTCTTTTTTTGCTTCTTGGTTATGTCCCACTTCTGAATTAGTCCACCAAGTCCAACTATTTTGTCCTTTCATTTCATTTAGAAAACGTTTCAATCGTGGTCGTGAATCTCCGTTCTTACCAAACCATACTCGATTATCAGATAGTAATTCTTGAAATTTCTCTTCTGAAATTGCCCAACAACGTCCAGGAGGAGGAGGAAAATATTTGCCACTTGGAGATTTAATTGTATAGAATTGAGCAGGAGTAGCATGACCAGTCATTCCAGTAAAGTCAGTTGATGCCCAAGGTCCACGTGGATCATTATCAAGATTTTTAAAATCACTAATTCTAGTTTCATTTATTGGTAATTGATTAATAGCTAATTTACCAATTTCTTTATTTTTAAAATATACAAGAATATTGTCGTGAGCATCTCCAAGCCTCAAACGATTATCAGGTGATGTTCGTTTTTGCCAAACAACATTAGCCACAAAATTTGCACGTCCAAAAATTTCATCACACATTACTTTTAAATAATGTGCTTCATTATCATCAATTGTAATCCACAAAGATCCATCCTCTGATAACAAATTACGAATAATTTCTAACCTATCTCTCATTAAAGAAAGCCAGATAGAATGCTCAACCCCATCATCATAATGTTCAAAAGCTGAACCTGTATTATAGGGAGGATCAATAAAAATACATTTAACTTTTCCTGTAAATTCCTGTTCTAAAGCCTTGAGAGCTAATAAGTTATCCCCAAAAATTAAGCGATTATCAAAAATATCATTTTCACTGACTCGATGAGCAGCATGATAAGATTTTTCAGCATCTTCTAATAAAATTCGCGGTTCTAATTTGGGGCGAATTTCTTTACCTATCCATGTTAATTCTAGTCTCTGTTTTTTAGTCATAATTAGGGTTTGCTTTTATGGCAAATTAAATTTTAAAATTTGATTTTATATTTTAAAATTATAACCCATTGGTTAATTTTTGTCATTAATTTGCTCACAATTAAATCAAAATTTATATAGTTAAATTTGAGTAAACTTTTGTAGGTTGGGTTGAACGAAGTGAAACCCAACATTAGGAGGAGATTGTCCGGTGTTATGTTGGGTTTTCTCAACCCAACCTACAGTCTAATTCTTGCATTACTTTACTCGTTAATTGTTGAACATCCGTTAAACTCCTAAAAATAGCAAGATAGCCTTTTTCATCACTAGCAAACTGAGATTCAGCGAGAGTATAAATTAACTCTGCAAGTTCTATACCAACATTGGAAAGCTCAGTCATATCATCTTGAGATAAATTAACCTCCGGTTTATTGATTAAAGGTTTATAACGTCTTGATAAAATATTCAATATAAATAATCTACCATGTTGATAGAAATTTTTACGTCGAGTTTCTGTTTCTGCTTTGCGAGAATTTTCAAAAATCTGATCAAGATATTCAAATATACGCACATAACGACAAAGTGTAATTCCTGAAAGTTCATTCCTAAAAAGTGTAGAATAATGATCCTTATACAAAAGATTTAAATTTTTCTTAGCTGCAACAATTATTTCAGCATTACCACTAAAACAAGCAAGAGCAATTGCAGCTTGTTCAATGGTGATAGCATATTGATTATCTGCTGATGGACGATATTGATAAACAATATTTGATACCATACATTCTTGCCGCAACCGTTCTTGATTTGGATCTAATGCTGCAAAATAAATATCACGGACTGTATTTTGTGTATTTCTCGCTTTGGTAATTTCTATACCTATTGTATCTGATTGTGTGCCTACTTCAATGATAGTAACTAATAATTTTGCATTGGGAGATATTGCACCATTGGCATTAAATACAGATGCGATAGATCCCACTGTTTGCGCTCCATTGACTACAGAAAAACCCTCTAAAGTAAATTTAGTTGATTCCTGTTTATGTCCAGGTGGTAAAATAACTTTTGTACAAGTAATAGTTAATCCATTATTTAGATAAAAAAGTTCTGATGGTTGTTCTTTGACAGTTTCAGCAATCGCTAAGTTAACATCTTGTGTACCCAGGTAATAACGAATATTTTTCTCAAATAATAATTTATGATGCTGGTTGTATAAATCTGCCAGTTCAGCAGCATTGACTAATCCATAAAAGGCTTTTCTTGGCTGTTCTAAACAATGCCAGTTTTCTAAGGTCAATTTAACTTCAATAGGTGCATTTTCTTGTTTTGTTGTCAACCATCCATAAATCTTTTCTATATTCAAATCTTGCCATTGAAAACGCGCATCAAATTTATTGAGTTCATCTTGCAGTTGATTGAGATCATTAACTACATGAGTTCCCAAACTACTATCTAAATATATATTACAACCAACTATTTTCACTCCATTTCTGTCTAAGGCATCTTCAACATCATGCTGTAAGCGTGAAAAACTGGAATTAAATTTTTGAAACCGTTTATGGACAAGATCCCTAATTCCATCACAAAATTTTTTATTATCTCCCATGTTGGGAGCATTTCCCGCCTTAGCTTGTATTAACCAAAGTCGGTTATTAGTTCGATCAAAATAAACCGCATCAATACCATTATCATCCCCTCCATTGATAATCGAATGAGCAGCTTGAGGAGGAGTAATATTAGCAAGATTGGTTATAGCAAATGCAGCTAAAGAACGACTCAAACGATTTTTATAATGTTGTTCTGGTTTCCAATCTCTCTGAAGTTCAGGGATCATCGGAAAATAATCCCGTGTCAGCACTTCAATAATTTGAGTTTTTTGGGCTTTACTATTCGGCTTAGACATTTTTCGACATTGAGCGATCGCTAGTAGGGGAGTTTTTAATACATCATCCCAGAATAGGGTACAGATGGTATACCTACCTTCAAAACAACCACAACCAAATCGGCAAAGTAACCAACAATACCATAACTCCCACTGCTAAAGTAGTCACAGCCAAATCACGATCTAAATCAAAGGTTTCCGCTAATACCACAGTAGCAAAAGCCGGAGGCATGGCCATTTGCAAAACTACTACCTGTGCTGCTTCTCCAGTCACACCAAAAAACCGTAAACTACTACCTAAAACCAAAGGCACTAATAACATTTTAATAAAAATACTGATTGCTGCTGATTTGAGTTTGTACAAAGAACCCAGATGCGCCAATCTCATACCAATTAAAATCAAGGATAATGCTAAAGCAACCCAAGCTAATGTATTTAAGCTAAATTCTATCAGTGGTGGAATACTAACTTGGCGAAATAATAACCCAAAACCAAAACTCCACAGGGCAGGATTGATTAATATGGCTTTAGCCATTTGTTGATGATTTTGGGCAGTGTTGCCAAAACGGGCTGCTAGTAATACACCTAAACCATAAGCACCGAATAAAGTCCCTAATAAATCGTAAAATAAAGCCCAGGCGAAGTATTCTTTGCCGACCATTGCTAAAGTGATAGGAAAGCCCAGATAACCAGTGTTACCTACCATTGAAGCTAAAATTAAACTACCTTGGGTTGAGGGTTGGGGGTGAGAATTTGTCAAATAGGCTTGACCTTTGATCACCAACCACGCTAAAAATGCTCCTAGTAAAATAGCTAAATAGGCGATCGCCGGAGCAATCCAAATCTGTCCTGATAGATCGGTTTGTCTTAAAAAAGCAACAATGCTGATCGGTACTCCTACCCAAAACAAAAATTGACCCAAACGAGTAGGAAATATGGCAGGTAATTTGCGTCCCAGGATAACTCCTACCAGGACTAATCCTACCAATTTGACGTATAGTTCTAAAAGATTTATCAAGATTTTGCTGAAAAATAGATATGTAAAATAATACCTATTACGTTGATTTTTTTAGTGAGACTTTGTGATTAAATGTCAGCATTCAGCTAACAGTAGTCAGCAGTCAGCTTTTTCCAGGGTACTTCCAAACTCACATTTGATAATCTACTGATTGATCAAACATTCCCATCTGTACTTCCTGACTCATGACTCCTGAATTGTTACGTTTAAATGTTATACCTTATTTACCAATCTAAAATATAAAATATAAAATCTAAAATCTAAAATCCAAAATCTAAAATCTAAAATCCAAAATCTTATATTAAACAGGAGTGGACTCTTGAAAAACGCTGGATTTGCAGGAAAACCCCAAAACTCATCACCATCACCAGGTGACGATATTCCAGCAGCTTTGCGCGATACTCCTGATAGTGAATCTCAGATGCGCGTACAACCGCTGGTTTTAATGATTGGGGGAATAGTCGGATTTATGGTGATGGCTGTAGGTAGTGGTTTTTTATTTTTTATTACAGCACCTAAAAATAATGCTGATTCTCAATCAACACCTGTTGTTTCTACACCTACACCAATCAAAACTCCAGCAGTTAACAATGATGTAGTGTTGGGACATTTGGCTTATCCTGAAGCACCAGAGTCAGAATTGTTACCAATTACAGCCGATGGACGGATTAGATTGCGACAAGCAGCCGCCCAAAGATTTCAAGCTATGGCACAAGCAGCACGTAGCGCAGGTGTAATTTTAGTACCTATTTCTGGTTTTCGTTCCGTGAAAGAACAGGAACAATTATTTTTTACTATTGGCGCTCAACGAAATCAAACTCCTGCGGAAAGAGCAGCATTGAGCGCCCCTCCTGGTCATAGTGAACATCATACAGGCTATGCAGTAGATATAGGAGATGGAGCAGTACCAGCAACAAATTTACAAACTAATTTTGAGAATACCAAAGCTTATCAATGGCTACAAGCTAACGCTGCTCGTTTTGGTTTTGAATTGTCCTTTCCTCAAGGTAACTCTCAAGGTGTGAGTTACGAACCTTGGCACTGGCGTTTTGTAGGCGATCGCCATAGTTTAGAAACTTTCTACAAAGCCAGAAATGTCAAACCAGTACAGTAGGCAGAAGGCAGAATATGTATCAAGTCAAAATTCAAAATTCAAAATTCAAAATTCAAAATTAATAACTTTCTTTACCAATCACCAATCACCAATCTATTGCTATAAATAATATGTGAGTAAGGATTCAGGGAACAGGGAACAGGGAACAGGGAAAAAACATTTTTCTTTTGCCTCCTGACTCCTGACTCCTGACTCCTGACTCCTGACTCCTGACTGATGTGATGGTTATTGCTAGGTTTTTATTTATGAATAATCCACTTTATGAACAGGATTTTGTTCTCTGGACAGAACAACAAGCAAAAACTATTGAAAATAAAGCCTTAGATGCCATTGACTGGGTGCATATTCAAGAGGAGATATCGGCCTTGGGGCGTAGTGAAAAACAAGCATTACAAAATCGTTTAGAAGTTTTACTAGAACATTTATTAAAACGGTGTTATGTAAATAGTGTTTATGATAATCGTGGTTGGGAATTAACCATTAAGGAACAGAGAAAGCAAATTCGACGTTTAGTAAAAGTCTCACCCAGTTTAAAAAACTATTTTACAGAAATTTTCCCAGAAACATGGGAAGATGCTTTATCAGATGTTCAAGATATCTATCCCAGTATTGTTTTTCCTGAAAACTGTCCTTTTCCCGAAGATATAGATAGTTTATTAACTCATTCTTTTTGGGAATAACTAAAAAATTCCCAATTCCCAATTCCCAATTCCCAATTCCCAATTCCCAATTCTCTCATGTTCACAGATATAGAAAACCACTGGGCAAAAGCATCTATTGTCATTGCTGCGGCCAAAAATATTCTCAAAGGTTATCCAGATGGAACATTTCGCCCCGATGCACCTGTTACCCGTGCGGAATTTGCAGCCATTGTGTATACAGGTTTACCCAAAAATTCCTCTTCTCGCCCAGCAATTCAATTTACAGATGTACCTGCTAATCATTGGGCAGTAAATGCGATCGCCTCAGCATATCAAACAGGTTATCTCTCAGGATATCCCAATCGTACCTTTAAACCTAATCAAGCAATTCCCCGTGTACAAGCATTAACAGCTTTAGTTTCTGGGTTAGGTTATCAAGTCACAGGAGATGCGATCGCCACCTTAAAAAAATATTACAATGATTTTGGGCAAATTCCCAGTTATGCCATGAATGCGATCGCTGCTGCCACACAAAAACGCATCGTTGTTAACTACCCAGACATCCAACGTTTACAACCCAACATCAACGCCACCAGAGGCGAAATAGCAGCCTTTATTTGTCAAGTCTTAGAAATTTCTACTGTACCTTACAAATATATTCCCGGTTTAGAATTATTTGTGATTCCACCACAATTTGATAATGCTGATCCTTTTGTGGCAGAATTGGTAAGAGTACAGAAAGATAATCAATGGGGTTATATTGACAAAAGCGGAAAATTTATCATTCCTCCAACCTTAAAAGAAGCAAACACTTTTTCCGAAGGATTAGCATTATTTAGGAATCAGTAATTAGCTTTCAGCTATCAGCTTTCATGTTGAAAATTATTGTTAGATGTTGAACATTTAACTTGCATACTATCTCAAATTAAAACTCTTGTGGGGTGGGCATCCTGCCCCCCTGTTTATGCAAATTAAAGGTTTATCAACTTAGTAAATATATCTTGGAAAATCCAAAATCTCAAATTTTCCTCTCCTAACTCTTGACTCCTTATTTAAAACCTAAAATTGAACTATGGAAATTCGCGGTATTTGGATCACGGTTACAGACAGTAATGTGTTAGACAAAAGAGAAAATATCCAAAAAGCAATGGAATTTCTCGCCAAAACAGGATTTAACGTTGTTTTTCCTGTTGTTTGGAATAACGGTTTAACCATCTATCGTAGTCAAGTAATGAAAAAACTAATAAACATAGAAATCAACCCTCGCTTTGACGGTGAAGATAAAAAGCGAGATCCTTTACAAGAAATAATTGAAGAAGCCAAAAAAGTTGACATCGCGGTTATTCCTTGGTTTGAATACGGTTTTATGAGTTCTCATGTAGCCAAGAGATCCAAATTTAACATTATTGCAAACGAAAAAGATTGGGTTGCTCGTGATATATTTAACAACGAGCTAATTAAAAATGAATTTTGCTGGTTAAATTCCCTAGATATTCAAGTTCAAGAATTTATATTAAGTTTATTTTTAGAAGTTATTAAAAAATATGACATTGCTGGTATTCAAGGAGATGATCACTTTATTGCTTTACCCAGTGAAGGAGGTTATGATGCCAAAACTGTTGCCAGATATAAACAAGAATTTCAGAGTCAACCCCCAAATAACTTTAAAGATCCCGAATGGATAAAATGGAGAGCAGATATCCTTTCCCATTTTTTCAATCGTTTTCACAGAGAAATAATTAAAGTCAATCCCGACTTAATCATTTCCATGTCTCCCAGTGTTTTTCGTTGGGGTTATGAAAACTATTTACAAGATTCACTCACCTGGGTTAACTGGCGATTAGTAGATTTAATACATCCCCAAGTTTATAGAGAAGATATTAAAGCTTATCAATCGGAAATTACCCGAATTTCTCAATCACAATTTACCCAAGAACAACTATCACAACTAATTCCAGGTATTACTATTTATAGAAAAAAACCATATTATATGATTAAACCAGAAGAATTAATTACCGCCATAGAAACTAACCGAAAACTCGGTATTCAAGGGGAAATTTTATTTTTCTATGAAGGTTTACAGCAAAATGATAAGCTTTTAGCCAAAACACTGCAATCTACTGTTTATTCTCAAGCGCCAGGAAAATTTGATATCAAAGAGATTAAAAATAAAAATAGCGTTTTTACCCAACAAAGACTAAATCCCTATAACTACGTCAATCTATCTACTAATAAAGAAATTGAACCAGATCCCCAGTTTTCATTAAATTTATTTGATAGAATTGAGGCTTTTTCTCAAGGTATAGCCGCAGTTAGAATTGGTGAAAAATGGGGTTATATTGATAAACAAGGTAAGCTAATAGGGCGCATTGAATATGATAGTGCTGCACCATTTTCCGAAGGATCAGCAGTAGTGAAACTTAAAGATAAATACGGTTTTATTGATATGAATGGCAACCGTATTACAGATATCAAATTTGATGATGCAGTATCTTTTGCTGAAAACATGGCAGCCGTAAAAATAGGTAATGGTTGGGGATATGTAGCCAAAACAATTGATGGAAAAGGACAATTTACAATTCCTGCAAAATTTGTAGAAGCCAAATCATTTTCTCACAATCTAGCAGCAGTCAAAATACCAGAAACGAAGAAATGGGGATATATTGATAATAGTAATAGAACTATCATTCCCTTTAATTTCGATGATGCCGATAGTTTTGCAAATGGTGTAGCCGCAGTGAAAGTTGGTAATCAATGGGGATATATTAATCAAACTGGTTACTTTGTGATCCAGCCACAATTTGAAGAAGTGGGTATTTTTGCAGAAGAATTAGCACCTGCAAAAATTAACGGCAAATGGGGATATATTAATAAATTGGCTGAGTTTAAAATTTACCCAGAATTTGATTTTGCAAAACCTTTTTCTCAGGGTTTAGCATTAGTGAATGTGGGTGGTAAATGGGGATATATTAGTAGGTGACTGGGGACTGGGGACTGGTGACTGGGGACTGGTGACTGGGGACTGGTGACTGGGGACTGGTGACTGGGACTGGGTAATCAATTTTATGTTTTCTAATCAACTATTCCCAATTACCAATTCCCAATTCCCAATTACCAATTCCCAATTACCAATTCCCAATTATCTATCACCTTTTTTATACTTTCCTGGATACTTGCGGGCAAAATAATCCTCCATGATTTCCAGAATCATGGGTGCGGCCACACTACCACCACCACCACCAGAATGTTCACCAAAAGCCACAACCAAGATTTCTGGTTTATCAGCAGGTGCATAAGCACCAAACCAAGCATGATTTTGTTTGATGCCACGACGATTCCAAGCTTCTGCTGTACCGCTTTTACCAGCTACTGGGGGAATATTTGGTTGATTCAAAACTTTACCCGTACCCTCAGATACCACTTTTCGCAATCCCTCACGGAGAACTTTAATAGTTACTGGTTTCATATTTAAAGATGAACGCCATTTTTTAGCATCCCCATCATCTTTCAGTAAATGTGGTTGCACTCGATAACCACCATTAGCCGGTACAGCAAACATTACAGCCACTTGTAGAGGCGTGCTTAATAAAGCACCTTGGCCAATGGTCATATTAATAGTATCGCCTATAGTCCAAGGCATTTTCCAGGCTTTGCGCTTCCAGTTATCATCAGGAACTAAACCTCTAGATTCTTCTGTAACAAAATCAAAACCAGTTTTTTCACCAAAGCCATATTTACGAGTCCATTCAATCAAAGTCGGACCACCGATACCTTTACCAATTTGATAAAAGAAAGTATCACTACTCCATTGCATTGCGCCTACAAAACCTAATGGACCAAATCCCGCATGATTCCATTCACCAAATCTTGTGCCACCGATAACCAAATAAGGATAGGTTGGTAGAATCACATTAGGAGAAAATTTACCTGATTCTATAGCTGCTGTGTTAGTGACAATTTTAAAGGTACTAGCCGGGGGAAAAGCACTTAAAACCCGATTAACTAGAGGATATCCTTCACCTTGCACACTTTCCCAATCTTTTTGAGAGAGTTTTTGTTTAGAAAAAATATTCGGGTCAAAGGTTGGATGGGATACCATCGCTAAAACTTCACCATTGTTAGGGTTAAGTGCTACGATTGCCCCATTACGTCTACCTAAAGCTTTTTCCGCTGCTTTTTGGATATTTAAATCTATAGATAAGTGTAAATCATTACCAGCTTTTGCCTGTTTTTCTCCCAACACTCGCAACGGTCTACCAGCACCATCTACTTCTACTTGCTGGCCTCCCCATTCACCTCTGAGGGTTTTTTCATAGGCTTTTTCGACACCCATTTGGCCAATGACATCACCGAGACGATAGCCTTCTGATTTGCGTTTTTTTAGCTGTTCTGCTGTGAGTTCGCGGGTATAACCGAGTATATGGGCTAATTGTCTACCATCAGGATAATAACGTACAGCTTCAGTATTGATTTCTACATTTGGTAATTCGTTTTCATATTCCTTTAAGGCTGTGACTTGGGCTTCATTTAAGTCACGAGCAATGCGAATCAGAGAAGAAGAATTAGCTCCAGCTTTTTCTAGTTTCTGTTCCATTTCCTCTTGCGGAATATCGAGGATTTGGGACAGACGCGGACCGACAATTGACCACGATGGCTTAGTATGTGCCATTGGCCACAGGTGAACAGAGTGAGGATAACGAGTAGTAGCTAACAGTTTGCCATTACGGTCAAAAATGTTGCCTCTTTCCGGTTGTTTGGGAATCATGCGAATCCGGTTAGACTCTGCCCTTTGCCGGAGTTTTGGACCTTCAATGATTTGTAAATAAGCTAAACGAGCGCCTATCCCCGATATCATCAGCAAAATGAATAGTATTAAAAATAGTGACTGGGAACCACGCCCAACTGTGCGGGTATTTTTTTGATAACTCAGTAGTGGTGGTAATATAGCCATAAGATTAATAAAGAAGTATGAAATTTATATTATCTGTAAACAATGCTTTTAGTCGCTATCCGGCATCGAGTTCAAAACAATGGCAAGTATTGGGTTTATATTTTTAATAAGTATATAGTGTTCCGATTTGATTTATAAATTTTCCGTGGAGGCAGGGAATAGGGAATAGGGAATAGGGAATAGGGTTTTAGATGATTTGGGTGTACGGAGTTTTTTCAAAAATCAAATAGGAGTCCTATATTTTTAATAAGTATATTTTTAATAAGTATATTTTTAATAAGGGTGTTGTTGCCAGATACAATAAGCAAAAGTCTGATTTGTAGTCTATTTCATAGCCTACATAGCTAACCAGGTTTCACAAAATCAAGGCATTCTACTGAAGACTATGGCTCAAACTGTGATGCAAACTCAGAGGGGTGTAACTAATTTTCAGCCACTGGATGTTGAACTGCGGAACGTCTTCAAGTTTTTCAACCAAGAACCAGCAGTACATGGTGTGGACTTAGATGTGAGACAGGGAGAGTTCTTTAGTATTTTAGGACCCTCTGGTTGTGGTAAGACAACCATCTTACGGTTAATTGCTGGCTTTGAAAGAGTGGACGCAGGCAAGTTATTGATTCAAGGCAAGTCCATGAGTCATGTACCTCCTTACCAAAGACCTGTGAATACTGTATTTCAAAGCTATGCTCTGTTTAATCACTTGAATGTGTGGGAAAACATTGCTTTTGGACTGCGGTTAAAAAAATTATCTCCATCAGAAATTAATAGCAGAGTCACGGAAGCTTTAAAGCTGGTGAAAATGGAAGGTTTGCGATCGCGCTTTCCTTCTCAGCTTTCTGGTGGTCAACAACAACGAGTTGCTTTAGCTAGAGCTTTGGTTAACCGTCCCGCTGTCTTACTCTTAGATGAACCCCTGGGAGCTTTAGATTTAAAACTGCGGAAGGAAATGCAGGTTGAGTTATGCAACATCCATAAAGAGTTAGGATTAACTTTTATTATGGTAACTCACGATCAGGAGGAAGCACTCAGTTTATCTGATCGGATCGCGGTGATGAATCAGGGCAAAATTGAACAAGTTGGTACTCCTCGCGCCATTTACGAACGTCCCGAAACAGCTTTTGTTGCAGATTTTATTGGTGACACCAATTTATTTAGCGGCGAAATTACTGCCATTGATGCCGAGTATGTTAAAGTTTTGACTAAAACCGGATTTTCTATTGTTGCTGCTCGTACAAAAGATACACGCTGGGAATTATTACAGGCGGTAGTTTTAAGTGTGCGTCCTGAAAAAATTCAGATTTCTCTTTATCATCCCAATCTACCCACAAATTGCTTTGAAGGTCGGTTAGTTAATATCATGTATTTGGGTACTCATGTTAATTATGTCGTGGAATTAGCTAATGGCATCAATGTTAATGTTTTACAACCTAATACCTTTGGTAGTTTACCAGACCGGAATACACCTATTTACATTTGGTGGGCAGAAACTGACTGTTTAGCTATTAGTCAAACATCAAAGGTGAATTAAGAGTAAACCATGATGATGACAATAACCAGGAGAAGGGAATTTATTAAAACAATGGCGTTGCTTTCTAGCTTGTCTTTAAGTAGTTGTGGCTGGAGATTAGCTAATGTCAGCGCCAATAATTATACTGGTTCAGTTTCTGGGAAAAGTGATGAATTGTATTTATATACATGGAGTCAATATACGGATCAAGAATTACTATCTACTTTCACTACCCAAACCGGCATCAAGGTTTTGGCAGATGTGTTTGATTCTAACGATGTGATGCTGGCTAAACTCCAAGCTGGAGGAGGTGCTAGTTATAGCGTTATCTATCCATCTGATTATATGGTACAGAAGATGGTAGAAAAAAATTTGTTAGCAGAAATTAATCACGCACTTTTAATAGGGTTAGAAAATTTATTTCCTCAATTTCAGAATCCTACTTATGACCCTAATAACCGTTATAGTTTACCTTTTAATTGGGGAACAACGGGATTTATCTATAACTCGGAAAAGCTGAAAACTCCCCCTGAAGATTGGGAATATCTTTGGCAAAATCAAGAGCAACTTTATAAACGGATGACTTTACTAAATGATGTCCGGGAGGTGATGGGAGCAACATTAAAAATGCTCGGTTATTCTTATAATTCGCAAAATGCCACAGAAATTAAAGCAGCTTATGAAAAATTGCGGTCATTAAAACCAGCGATCGCCGCTTTTGATACTGATGCTTGGCAAAACCAAATATTGGCAGGAGATTTATTATTAGCTATGTGTTATTCTGCCGATGGCGTGAAGATATCCAAGGAAAATCCTAAACTTAAATATGTAATTCCTCGCAGTGGTTCTTCTCTCTGGACAGATACTATTGTTATTCCCAAAACAGCGCCTAATATTCCTGGTACTTATAGTTGGATTAACTTCCTTCTGCAACCTGATGTAGCTGCCGAAATCAGCAAAAGATTGAAAATTGCTACTCCTAATCGCGCAGGTTTTGAACAATTACCACAAGAAATTCAAAATAATACTAGCTTATTTCCTCCAGAATCAATTTTAAATAAATGTGAACGCCTCACTCCTGTAGGTGATTTTGAAGCAGTTTATGAGCGATATTGGACTCAATTACTAGCATAAAATACCTAAAATAATGGCTGTTAACTGATTTTTTGCAATTACCAATTACCAATTACCAGCCCAAACAGATAATATAGAAAGAAGATAGAAAATTTAAGATCGCAAATTGGTATCAGGCTGTGTCTATTCAACTTCCTAAATCTCCCGTAGCATCCCCTAGCAATATTGCTAAAAAACCACCACAATTATATCGTCATTTTGTCCAATGGTTGCCTCCTTTATCCTTACTTGCACCATCAGGGATTTGGTTATTACTGTTGTTATTGCTGCCAACATTGATAATTTTGCAATTGAGTTTAGTTAAGGATATCAGACCAGGTGATCTTGTCAATCCTAATGGATTGGATAACTATCTTCGTATTTTAGAACCGCTGTATTTACGAGTTATCTTCAATTCCCTGTTTTTGGCAATTAATACGACAATTATTTGTTTAATTGTGGGTTTTCCAGTAGCTTATTGGATTGCCCAAATGTCACCAAAACGGTGGCGAACTTTATTATTATTAGGCTTTGTTTTGCCTTTATGGACTTCTTCTTTACTACGTTCTTATGCTTGGATTACTATTCTCCGTCCTACTGGATTATTAAATAGTTTACTTACCAGTATAGGTTTACCAGCTTTGGAATTGTTGAACCGAACTCCAGCAGTTTTAATTGGCATGAGTTACAGTTTATTACCCTATATGGTTTTAGTATTGTATGCTTCTTTAGAAAAATTAGATCGACGTTTATTAGAAGCTGCTGCTGATTTGGGTGCAAACCCAGTACAAACTTTTTTGAAAGTGACAGTACCCCAAGTTTTTCCCGGTATTGCTGCTGGTTCTTTGTTGGTATTTATTACAGCATTGGGAGATTTTATTGATCCAGAATTATTGGGTGGTGCTTCCAGTATGACTGCTGCAAGGTTGGTTTATAATCAGTTTCTCGGTGCTACTCAAAATTGGGGTTTTGGTTCAGCTTTGAGTATGACTTTGATTTTGGTGGTGAGTATTGCCTTAGCGGTAGCTTACCGTTCGCGCAGCGTGCCGAAGGCATAGGTATCGCCCTGGTGATTAAATTTGGTATTTAGTTTCAATCACAAAAATATAGTCAAATATAGTCAAACATAGTCAATTACCAATTACCCATTACCCAAAGTCATTACACATAAAAACAAAGCCTCAGTCCATTCAACCACAGCACCGTAAGTATCTCCAGTGTGTCCACCCAGCTTATAGTTAAACCAACAAGGGACTAAAAGAGCGATCGCACTACCCCCCAACACCATAAATACAGATAACAATAGATTTTGGGAATTAACAACCCAAACTAAAATACTCAAACCCAACAATAAAAACCAACTCGGTAAAATATCTGCATAAGAACGAATTGCCTGTTTATGAAATGCACCTTTACCAGTAGGTTTCAGATAGGGATATCGCAAAATCGCTACTTGTTGTCCCCAACGTCCCCAACCACAGGCCGCCATTAAGATTAAATAACGGTTTTCCGAAATATCCATTAAAGCTGCGGTTTTCAACAACAAAATAGCGATCGCTACCATTGCCCCAAAAGCACCAGTAGCACTATCAGCCATTACCTGTAACCTCTTTTCAGGATCACCTACTGCTAAACCATCAGCAGTATCCATTGCACCATCTAAATGTAAACCACCCGTAATTGCGATCCAGGTGACAACCACCAAAGCAGTCCGAGTTAATACGGGGATATGTAAGTAATTAAAAATGAAATCTAATAAACCTAACATTCCCCCGATCATCAAACCCACAACCGGAGCAAAAACAGCAACATTGCCAAAATCCAAGCCTGAGATGTAGGGTAAAGGAATAGATGTGTAAAATATAATAGAGGCTATTACCTGTAATAATTTATCTTGACAAACTTGCAATAGTTGAAAAATATATACCATAGCGAAAACTCAACTTCAGAGGAGAATAGAAACTGACTGTAAAAAGTTAGAGGAAATTGAGTAGTTTCCATAGACGATCGCTATGTAAAGTTGATATTTTGTAAATATAGGGTTTTGTCCAGTGAAAAAGCTAGGCATTGACTTTTCATCTGTGTTGTCACTCACCTTCCCTCAATCGCTAATACTCTATGAGTTATCATCTACCCAATATCAAAATACCAGCCCCGTGTATTGTCAACACCGGCGTAATTGTAAATAAACTCGACATCCGCAGACTCTTAACAGATTTAGGTCGAGTTCACTACATCTACAGCCAAGAGAACAAGCTACTGAGCGAAGGTGATGGGGATGTGATGGAAGTATTTGCCCATCCGCAAAGGTCTACAATAGTTGCTAACAACGCTCTGTATCTGAATATAGATAGTTTTGACTATCTAGAACTACAACAATCACCTGAACAAGAAACATACTTTGATTTATTCCAAGAAGAGTTTTGTTTGCGTCTGATTCCACTCTCTACACCTTTACAAGAAAGATGCGATCGCCAATTTAACGCCGGTGCAATAGAAGCAATGATGGATCAGGTGTTATCCGCTCGATGGGATGCGGAAATTGATGACGATTGCTCTGATTGTTTCTAACTCCGAAATATAATATACCCACTAGGACTGTAATACATAGCAGGGTCTCACCCCCAATTTTTGGGATGATGGCAGGAGGTAGGAGGCAGAAGGCAGGAGGCAGGAGATATTTATTTTGGATATTAGATTTTGGATTGTTTTTGTCAACTCTAATCTAAAATCTAAAATCTAAAATCTAAAATTTTCTTCCCCAATCACCAATCACCAATTACCAATTACCAATGTCCAAATTCTCTTTTCAACTCCTAGCTACCTGTAGTCAAACCAAAGCCAGAGTCGGTGTGTTTTCTACCCCTCATGGTATTGTGGAAACTCCCAGATTTATGCCTGTGGGAACATTGGCAACTGTAAAAACTATTACCCCGGCTCAACTCAAGGATACAGGGGCGCAAATGGTTTTATCTAATACCTATCATTTGCACCTGCAACCAGGAGAAAATATTGTTGCCGGTGGTGGTGGACTGCATAAGTTCATGGGCTGGAATGGTCCGATGCTCACAGACTCTGGCGGTTTTCAGGTTTTCAGTCTCAGCGAAATGCGAAAAATTACAGAAGAAGGTGTAACTTTTCGTTCGCCCCATGATGGACAAATTATTAAACTAACGCCAGAACGTTCCATAGAAATACAGAATACTCTGGGTGCTGATGTGATCATGGCGTTTGATGAATGTCCACCCTATCCCGCTACCCGTCAAGAGGTGGAAGCAGCGACGGATCGGACTTATCGCTGGTTAGAAAGGTGCATAGCAGCACATCAAAGAACTGATCAAGCTTTGTTTCCCATTGTTCAAGGTGGTGTATATTTAGATTTACGCGCCCGTGCTGCCTCAGAGTTGGCTAAGTTGGATATGCCTGGTTTTGCTATTGGTGGGGTGAGTGTGGGTGAACCACCGGAGTTAATGGCACAGATAGTTAAAGCGACAACACCTTTGTTACCAGCAAATAAACCCCGGTATTTGATGGGTGTGGGAACTTATAAAGAAATGGCTATTGCGATCGCTTCAGGTATAGATTTATTTGATTGTGTGATTCCTACCCGATGGGCGCGACATGGAACAGCGATAGTTAACGGTGAAAGATGGAATCTGAAAAATGCCAAGTTTCGCGAAGATTTTACACCATTAGATGAAACTTGCCCTTGTTATGCTTGCACAAATTTCACCCGTGCTTATATTTCCCATTTAGTGCGATCGCAAGAAATCTTAGCTTATACATTATTAAGTATTCACAACATCACCGAACTGATCCGCTTCACCCAAAAAATTAGAGAATCAATTTTAAGCGATCGCTTCGTTCAAGACTTCGGACACTGGCTAAAAGAGGAAGAGGTGACAGGTGACAGGTGACAGGAGGCAGGGGAGCAGAGGAGGCAGGGGAAGCAGGGGAAGCAGGGGAAGCAGGGGAAGCAGGGGAAGCAGGGGAAGCAGGGGAAGATTAATAACCCAATCACCAATTCCCAATTCCCAAACCATGTTAATATACTCCTCAAATATGAAAGCTGTGTTGGATTATTAGGTGGATAGAAAAAAACATGGAAGCAGCACTTTTATTAGCAAAACTGCCCGAAGCGTACCAAATTTTTGATCCTTTGGTAGATGTACTCCCAGTTATTCCTGTATTCTTCCTGTTGCTTGCTTTTGTTTGGCAAGCTGCTGTTGGTTTCAGGTAAATTAATCTGGTTTCAATTTTTTGGACAGGGATTATACACCTGTCCTATTTTTTCAAGATCTATTTTTAATAAAATTTGTATTTTTTAATGTTTTGCAATAAATTCACCCAATTAAGTAAAATACTGTAACAACCACTAACTAAAAATTAACAAAAATTTACCACTCACACAGGAAACAACTATGGGAAATATTAAGTTTGTCAACGAGAATAAAGAAGTAATTGCGGCTGATGGTGCAAACCTGCGGCTCAAAGCAATGGAAAATGGGATTGATATTTATAAATTTTGGGGAAAAATGACCAATTGCGGTGGTTATGGACAATGTGCCACCTGTATTGTGGAAGTAGTAGAAGGGCTGGAAAACCTCTCACCCCGTACTGATGTAGAAAAGCGGAAATTTAAGAACAAACCAGATAACTATCGTCTTGCGTGCCAAACCCTAGTTAACGGACCTGTTAGCGTAGTTACTAAACCTTAACGAAGGCAGGAGGCAGGAGGCAGGAAGAGGCCTATTGTACGGGGGGTGAATGTGATATATTAGTCTTGAGTTCAAGAAGCGTAGATCCTTGGAAAGTGGTGAAAGTCCTGATCTGAGAGTGCGGAGAGTTAGAATTAACCTAACCATAGCTCCTGTGTGGCAGGAAATCCTATAAATTAGACGAAATAAAACATTTTCAAGAGTAGCTAATCAAATCAGAACTGAAAAAAGGTAAAATTAGTTCGGAAATCTATCTCAGATTAGAAACCGAATAGTGCGGCTTGTAGTTAGCCCTGTAAGGTGTAAGACCTTACCAAGCTAGAAATATTTGACTATATTTTTAGTAACTATAATGCTATTCTAAAATTGTTGACTGAAAATCAATTTAGAGAGAGGCTATCTTGCCATGCAAGTTAATGACCTGGGCTTTGTAGCAAGCATCTTATTTGTGCTTGTTCCTGCCGTATTTTTAATAATTCTTTACATCCAAACTGCCAGCCGCGAAGGTGGTAAAAACTAACAGTTTGGTAATTGGTAATTGGTAATTGGTAATTGGTAATTGGTAATTGGTAATTGGTAATTGAGCTAGTCCTAAGCTGACTATTTTATAGATAAAACTGTACTTATGTTGACAAGCATTGACATAAGTGAGTTAAGAAAATCACCCACTTGATATATAATCCTACGATATCAAGTATTGAATTAAGACTATTGCCAACGCGAAAACCAAGCAATGATAGCGGTAGTCTTTCTTGTAAATCTTAACTTGAGAAATATCGCGTCTGGCTAAGGCGTGCAAGTCTACTGAGGGATAACTGCTCCCATGCTCCCGTTGAAGTAGAAAGTAAAGTCTAGCTTTGTCTAGGTTTTATATAGCAGAAAGAAAGCAAAAGGCAAGAGAAAAAAGAATTGAAGAATAAAGAATTAATTTTTCTTCCCCTGCTTCCCCAGTCACCAGTCACCAGTCACCAGTCACCAGTCACCAGTCCCCAGTCACCAGTCCCCAGTCCCCAGTCCCCAGTCCCTATTTATGCAACAGTTCTAGCCAACAATACTGGACAAGTGGCATTAACACGCACATAGTCAGATAAAGAAGCGCCAACAAGTCGATCCAAATCTACAAAACTCTTAGCAATAGATGGCCGACGATCTGGAGAACCTAACAACAATAAGTCTACATTGAGTTCTTCAGCTAAACGACAAATTTCTTCACCTGGTTTGCCACTACTTGTTACACAACGCACAGAAACACCTTGTCTTTCCGCTGCTGTTACAGCATTTCCCAACACTGTATCTTTTTCTGGTTTAATATCAGCAATACCTGATAATTTACTGCCCAAGTCTGTATTGATATTAGCCAACATTAACTGACCACCACTAACATCTCTGAGCAAAAATAAGGCTAAGTTCAAACAATTTTGGGAAGCATCAGAATTATCTATTGCCACCATTACACGCTTAATTCTTTTGACATAAATGTCATCTTTAACCAGCAACATGGGACGAGAAGACAATTGGAAAACATACTGACTGACAGAGTTAGCTAAAATTGATTGCAGTCGTTTCAGTCCTCTTGAACCCATGATAATCAAGTCAGCTTCTATTTCATCAGCGACTTGACAAACTACATCTTTGGGATCTCCTTGGCGTAAAATAGAAGAAACCCGACTGGGATCTAAATCCAAAGACTGAATTGCATTAGCTAGGATCTTACCACCTTCTTCCCATTTATCTGTCATTGCCGCAGCAGTAGTTTGTGAAGGTACAACGTGCAGAACTGTAACTTTTGCAGATTGGATAGATGGCAGTTCTTTCAATGTCTTCATCATTTCTTCTGCGTGTCCTAGTCCAGAGACAGCCAGCAAAATTTTTTGTATCATTGTCCGTAATTGTTCTTAAGGTTTCTTTGGGTTGCGCTGCCAGTACCGAGCATCAGAACTGATGTTCTCAATTTATCTGAAAAACCTAGTTAGCAAATGAACGCAAATAAATTTTAGTTATTAGTTATTAGTCTTTAGTTATTAGTCTTGAGTCATTACAACCAAAACTTACCAATGAGTAGAAAACTAATAAAACTTTAAGTTTGTTTGCGCTTAGTTACTGAAAATTGCCCCCAGGTTTTTCCTAGATTCAGCATACTCTCAATTTAGCCTAATTAAGTTTACGAAATATAATGTTATTTATTATTTTTAATCTATATTCATTTTTGTTGATGAGAAATTAGTAAAGAAATACAACAGAAATTAAATTCTCACTATATTAACTTTTCTGAGGAGCTATTCCTAAGCTGACAATCTTATTGTCAAAATATAATTATTTTGACTTATTTTGACAAATATTGACACAATTGAGTTAATAAGTACCCAGGCAAAATTAATTGCACATAGTGTTTTTATTTTTTTAGTTAAACTGTAGAAATACCCAAGCAAAATTAATTTAACATATAGATATTGAGTGAAAACAAAAGTGTCTGTATTCCTAAATTCCTGTTCCCCGTTCTCTGTTCCCTCTCCTAACTGTAAAATTTATTTTATTTATTTTCCACAAAGAAAGATATTGGGAATGTTGGGTTTCCTTACGTCAACCCAACCATAGAATCTTTTAGGTAGCAGCCAACAAACCATTATGCTTAAGTAAAGCAGTTGTTTTTGGTTCACGACCCCGGAAGGCTTTAAAAATTTCCATTGGGTGCATACTACCACCCATAGCTAAGATCGTATCTCGATAGAGCCTACCAGTATCATGTATTGCCACTTCATCTTCTAAATCCGCTTCTTCAAAAGCAGCAAAAGCATCAGCACTTAGAACTTCAGCCCACTTATAGCTATAGTATCCAGCCGCATAGCCCCCTTCAAAGATGTGACCGAAAGCACATAAAAAGGCATCCTCAGGCAATGGTGGTAAAACAGTAGTAGTTTTGGCAATTCGTTCACGGACATCTATGGGAGTTTCATCACCACCAGGACGATAGCGGTAATGTAGTTCCATGTCCACACTGCTGAGGTGAATTTGCCGTAACATTGCCGAACCACTCATGTAATTACGGGCTGCTAACAGCTTTTGATAATAATGCTCTGGTAATGGTTCACCTGTTTCGTAGTGTTTAGCCATACTGAATAAGGTGGGACGGTCATAACACCAATTTTCCATAAATTGGCTAGGTAATTCTATTGCATCCCACTCCACATTATTAATACCTGCTGCGCCAGTATAATCAACCTTGGTGAGCATATGGTGTAAACCATGTCCAAATTCGTGGAACAAAGTTTCTACATCATCAAAAGTCATCAAACTTGGTTTATTATCCACTGGGGGAGTTTGGTTACAAATCAAATAAGCTACTGGTAAGCGGGTGCTAGTTATACCCCGTTCTGTGATTTTGCTGCGATGAATACAAGCTTCCATCCAAGCACCACCACGTTTTTCGGCAGGACGAATGTAGGGATCGAGATAAAAGTAAGCAATGGGAGTACCATTTTTATCAGAAATTTGGAAATAACGGACATCCTCATGCCAAACTGGAGCTTGACCATCAGCAGGTGTCACAGTCACACCAAATAGCCGTTTAATTAGTCCAAATAAGCCATCAAGAACTTGGGGAAGGGGGAAATAAGGACGTAATTCCTCTTCAGTAAAAGCGAATTTGGCTTCTCTTTGACGTTCTGCCCAAAAACTGATGTCCCAGTGTTGCAAATCTTCCACTTCTGCTGCTTTCTGAGATTTAGCAAAATCTTTGAGTGCTTCTAAATCTTTAACAGCAGCATCATAACTAGCTTGACGCAGTTCTTCTAACAGCTTTTCCACGGCTGGGACATTTTTCGCCATTTTACTAGCTAAACTCAGTTCGGCAAAATTTTCAAAGCCCAGTAACTTTGCCAATTCTTGCCGTAACTGTAAAATTTTTTCAATGAGAGGGTTGTTATTTAATTCCCCAGAGGAAGCACGGGTAATATAAGCTTTGTATAATTTTTCCCGTAAATCCCGACGGGTGCTGTGTTGCATGAAGGGAAAATAACTGGGAAAATCTAATGTGATGTGCCAAGGTCCATTTTCTGGGGTGGCCTGTTCTTCCCCGGCAATGCGAGCCGCCTGAGCAGCTAAACTGATTAAGCTACTGGGTAAACCGTCAATTTCTGCTTTGGTTGTTAAAACTAGACTAAAGGCTGAGGTAGCATCCAAAAGATTATTAGCAAAATCTGTAGCCAGTTCTGCTAATTGCATTTGAATCACATTAAAACGCTCTCGTGCTTCTCCTTCCAAACCCACACCAGATAATTTTGCATCTCGAATCGCTGCTTCTACAATGCGTTGCTGGGCAGATTCTAAGGTTTCCCAGGTATCACTGGCACGGAGGGCTTTAAAAGCCTTGTAAATCGGTTTGCTTTGTCCAAGGGTGTTAATAAAGTGTACTACTTGTGGCTGAACCTTTTGATATGCTATACGTAAATCAGGGCTATTTTTGACACCCATTAAATGGTTGAGTATACCCCAACTCCAGTACAGCTTTTCTGTTAACTTTTCTAGAGGTTCTACTAAACCAGTCCATGTAGGCTCTACATTAGTTTCTAATATAGCTAGTTGTTGTTGCAATTCTGTTAACAGATGTTTAAAAGCAGGTTCTACTTGCTCTGGTGTAATATCTGCAAATGGCGGTAAACCTCTGCCTTGGAGTAGGGGGTTTTGAGAAATAATAGCAGTTGCACTCATGGTTTTATGTTAGTAGCCGATCAATAGGCAGAACAACAATGACTTTTATTTATATAACTAATAATGTAACGTAACTACACAATTTAGCCTTGCTAGAATGGCATTCTTATAAATTTCTCAAAATCAGCCAGAAAGGAGAAGCAAAATTTTCCCAGTAATAGATAAGGCATAAATAGGTTTTTTCATGATTTTACAGGGATAATTTACCATAATCAGTGTTTTAGTATTTACAAAGTCATAAAAATTCTGCTTTCTGTTTTCTTTACACCTGTGGTTGTATTGCTGACTTGTATGGATGTATTAGCAGCAATTAACATCAAAAAAATTGGATACAAACAAGAAAAGACAGTTTTAAAAGGTTATTTGGCTTATGATGACTCGCTCAAGGGTAAGCCTCCAGGTGTGTTGGTGGTTCATGAATGGAATGGTTTGCAGTCTTATGCTAAACAACGAACTGAGCATTTAGCAAAGCTGGGTTATGTAGCTGCTATTATTAACAGCAGCTAACGCCTCACTTCAAAGCCCCGCAAACCTTCTGGGTGTTCATACTCAACTGTAACTTCCTTTACCATTGCCGCAGGTGGTCCTGCATGACACCAACGCACCATTTCCTCTACAATTTCTTTAGCACCCTCAAAAACTGCTTCCACTCGACTATCTGGGAGATTTCGCACCCAACCAGTTAACCCCAACTGGGTAGCAGTATCTACAGTGGCGTAACGATACCCCACACCTTGAACTCTGCCAGTAATGAAGACATGGGCGCGGATTAGTTTTGGTAATGGTGCTGTAGATTGCATAAAAAAGTCTGGTTTCAGGAGACAGTAAGCAGAAATTAACAGTTTCTAGTATTTTACGATTTCAGGTTTACTTTTTAATCTGCAACTTTGTTGGTACAGTTGGGTTTCTCGGTTGTCACTGATAAAGCTTTAATTTCACCCCTAAAACGCTAAAATCTTCTAGGTTACTGACTGAGTTTACAACTGACAACTGACAACTGACAACAAAACACGGACAAAATTCAAATTACTTATGTCTAACTTGCCACCACTCAATAAAGAAACAATTTGGGATATTATCAACGATAATATTGATGATACTACTGTTAACCAATTGGTATGGTATCACTTGGGTTATCGTTATGATGCTAACACTGAAAAATGGGATACTAGCCAAGTAGCACCAGAATGGGTGGCTGAATATCCAGAACCTGGGAACTTTATTGAGTCTCGCCCAGCAACAATGAAATTAACTCGTTCTATTCCCCAAGAAAATAAACAACTGCTCAAACAAAAACTAGGTTTTAAAGGTTACAAAATCGGAGAATTTGGTCCTCGGCAAACTCGCAGGGCAACTATGGCAGGTTGGTTATTAAGTTATATGATGATCACTACTGGTAAAATTGAATAATATGATATTTGGTGATTGGTGATTGGTGATTGGTGATTGGGAAAAATCAACCAGTTACCAAAAGCTGATTTTGATATAATTGATTTTTAATAAAATTTCCTAGAACACCGATTCATTAATCGTAAGGGCGTTCGCGTAGTGTGCCGAATGCATAGCATTCGGAAAGAATATCAATTGTTTCAACGATAGGTTATCACCCGAATGCTTTGCCCCTACAAGATGAAAACAGATTACCTAGCATTACTGAATCGACGATCTAGCATCTGGGCGACAAAAATATACATAAACAATATACATAAACATAGATTTTTTCCTAAAAATCTGCTTTTTTATAGATTCATGTTTTTTGATTTTTATGTATTGTTGAACTAGATCACAATAATGCACGTAATTACTTAATGGTAATTAGTGATTAGTCAAGTCTCATCAAATCTAACTAATTTTTCAGGTTTTCATTTTTCTGAGAACTAATTACTATTTTTCTCAATACTGGATATTCTGAATACTAGATATCCTGACTTCTCTATTATAGATACAGCATCTCAATTAAAACATAGCCCGAAAGAGCGTTTTACTCCTGACTCCTGACTCCTGTACGGGCAACCACGGGGGGTTGCCACTACTGACTCCTGACTCCTGACTCCTGATGTATCTTGTATTTTTCCTGAAAAATGTGTATAGTATTCCTTTACACAATACAGCGCATTACACAAGTTTAGAGTTTTACACCATGATCAACAAATTAATTAACACTAATATTAAGAGTTCGCACGTTTTATTAACTCCTAATCAAGTTAAAGAAAAATTGCCTTTAACTAAATCTGCTGAACATACAATTTTGCAATTCAGACAGGAAATAGAACATATTCTTGATTTTAAAGATAGCAGAAAATTCATTGTAGTTGGTCCTTGTTCTATACATGATCCTAAAGCGGCGATAGAATATGCTGAGAAGTTGAAAGTTATAGCTGATAAAGTGCATGATAAATTGTTGCTGATCATGCGGGTTTATTTTGAAAAACCTAGAACTACTGTAGGTTGGAAAGGATTAATTAACGATCCCGATATGGATGATTCTTTTCATGTAGAAAGAGGGATTTTAATTGCTCGGAGTTTATTATTAAAATTGGCAGAATTAGGATTACCAACAGCAACGGAAGCACTTGATCCGATTATTCCTCAATATATCAGTGAATTGGTTTGTTGGTCAGCAATTGGAGCGAGGACAACTGAATCACAAACTCACCGCGAAATGGCCAGTGGTCTTTCCATGCCGGTGGGTTTTAAAAATGGTACAGATGGTAATATTAATGTGGCTTTGAATGCTCTCAAATCAGCGCAAACTCCACATAATTTTTTAGGAATTAACCAAAAGGGACAGGTGAGTGTATTTCAAACAAGAGGTAATTCTCATGGTCATGTAATTTTGCGGGGTGGAAGTCAGCCTAATTATGATCCGGAGAATGTGAAATTGGTAGAGGAACAATTAAAAGCCGCAGGTTTACCACCAAGAATAGTCATTGATTGCAGTCATGGTAACACCAATAAAGATTATAGATTGCAATCTGCGGTGTTAGAAAATATAATTCAGCAAATAGTTGCTGGTAATAATTCAATTTTGGGAATGATGCTGGAATCAAATTTATATGAAGGTAATCAACCAATTACAGGAAAACGGGAAGAATTACAATATGGTGTTTCAGTAACTGACAAATGTATTAGTTGGGAAGAAACAGAAAGAATTATTTTAGCTGCTCATGCCAAACTCAAGTAAAGTTAGGAGGCAGGAGAATTTTAGATTTTAGATTTTAGATTTTAGATTGGATTCATGAAATACAATCCAAAATCCAAAATCCAAAATCCAAAATCCAAAATTGTATCCCCAATCACCAATCACCTGCTATAGTAATTGTTTGTTCAATTGCTGGTAGATAAACATTGAAAAAATCTGTTTCTACGTCTAAAATTAAATCTTCGCTTGCTCCTTTATGTAGAATAGAAACATTGTTGTCTTTCTTAATGATCACAATCGAACCATCTATGGCATCTCTTAATAATATCATTTCTGTTTCTGTAGGATTATCCAATACCACAATATTACTACCTTTGTAAACCATTCCTTCTGATTCTAGAGTATCTTCTGCGTATTCAGCAATTAATAAATCAAGCTGAGGATGACGCAACAAAGTTTGTATATTGCGATTGTATTCTTGACTCCAAAATTTTTGGCAACGATTGATAAATATTCCCTCGCGACACACAGCACCTATTTTCATTTGTGGATGTTGTAAAAGAATCTGATCAATTATTGCTTGTAATTCAAGTACAGTAATTTTATTAAACGTAATAATTGGTATTCTGGCATCTTGGGCAGATGGAAAAAAGGTTGATAAAATATGGGCAGGAACATCAACACTTGTACCAATCGCGGGGTTAAGGTGCATGAAAATACCTGGTGCAGCGTTAATTTCTAAGATGGCAAAATTACCATTCTTCCAAGAGTGGGAAATATTTTTAGTAATCACATCAATGCCTAAACAAGTAAGGCGAAAATGTTGGGCAATTTCTTCTGCTAAGATAATATTATCAGGATGAATTTTATTGGTAGCATTAATGCTGATACCACCGGATGAGATATTAGCAACTTTGGTAAGATAAATAATGCGATCGCGTTCAATTATACTATCCACATCTAATCTTTGTTCATATAAATATCGTTCCATCGCTTCATCAATGACTATCTTACTCATGGATGATGTGGGTGTATCTCTCCGTTCTGGTTTGCGATTTTCTTTTTTAATTAATTCTCTAATTGTTGAATATCCATTACCCACAACCGATGGTGGCCTACGTTCTGTAGCAGCGACAAATTTACCATTGACACACAATAAACGAAAATCCCTTCCTGATATACTTTGCTCCATAATAATTCTAATTGATTCATCTTCGGGAATTGCTAATACTGCAAAATTATAAGCAGATTTCAATTTTCTAGAATCATTTACATTAGGAGTTACACCAATTCCTTTATGACCCACTACAGGTTTAATTGCCACTGGATAACCGATTTTTCTAGCTATATCTAACGCTTCTGTTTCTGAAGTTACAATATCACCCTTTGGCACGGGAAAACCCAATCTTTCTAAAAATTCTTTACAATCATCTTTGCGGGTAGTAAATTCAGAATCTAGATGACTATCAATATCAAAAGTTGTTGCTACTCCTCGCACTTGTTTTTTACCATAACCATATTGCATTAATCCTTCTTCCCATAAATAGCAAGTAGGAATACCTTGTTGATATGCAGCTTGCCATAAAGCATAAACTGTTGGTCCACCATAAACAGATTCTCGGAACTTATTTTGCAATTTAATTAACCGTTCCTCAAAGGGGAAATACTCATCTTTAGTAATACTTTCCAACCAATCCCAAACCAAGTACACTACTGCTCTTGCTGTGCCTTCATGTAGTGCTTGAATGGCAATTCTTACATAGGAATGATATGCTGTGATACTCCAAAGATTCAGGTATAAACCTATATCTAATTTGCTCACTTCGGAAACAATATGGGCAAATAAATCAGCATATAATTGATATGTTTGCTCCGCTAAGTGCGGATAAAAATCACTGATAACATCAATATAATCCTCTATCGGTAGAGGATCTTGAAATTCAGTCAAAGAAAAATCAAATACTAGCGCCCCTGTATCTAAATAAGGGTTGGGTCCAATATAATACTTGAAGTTAAAAATATCAAATACATCAGTTCTTCTAGCATTGATGCGGATGACATCGGTACTTTGCTCTTGAACCATTGATTTTCGATTTATTGACAATTTTTGAGGTTATTTAGCCAAGTTCAACTTACTCCTATTATGAATAAGATTCAGCTATCTCAGGGCATAATTTCCATTTAATTAAAGTTTCTGAAATCACGCTTAAGAGAATCAAGATAAAAATAATACTGGGGATAGATTTAATGAAGTTACTTTTTCAATAAAAGAAAAACAGGTAATTCAGAAGATATCTTAGTTATGAATAACACACATTCTGCTCTCAGAAATGAAGTTAGAGAATTGGCTGAGGAAGCATTTCACCGCAAGTTAATTTCAGGATATGGAGATGGGCAAAATATGAATGAATACCAAATTGTTTATCAAGGAAAACCTAGACATATATCGTTAGAACAAGCTCGGCTTTTTTTGATAGATTTAATTTATAGACACCAAATTCATTAAAGAATTTATAGACACCAAATTCATTACAGCTATTTTCAGGTAAATAAACCACATTTTGATTTAGGTTTCGCATCAACAATGTAGGGGCGAAGCATTCGGACAATTAATTATCGGTTTTTACCTAAGACTATCATCCGAATGCTTCGCCCTTACTATGGTCTAAAGACATGAAAACTGCTGTAAATAGGGCAGGCAAGATGCCCACCCCACAAAATATAGCTCCCCCATTATGTTGATCTACCTATAATTGCCAAAATTGGAAATTATTGCTATGATTATCTACAACAACCGCAGCAACAAAATTATCTGCTGGTAGTAATTCTTTCAATTGCCAATTTCCTGAAACTTTTAACTGAGCAGGTTCTGTAGGTGTTAATTCAATTCCGATTTGTTCTAATTGAATTAAACCATCTCCCGTGGCTTTTAAATAAGCTTCTTTACAAGTCCAGTAACGAAAAAATACTTGTTGTTTTTGTTCAGGTGTAAGTAATTTAATTACTGCATATTCTTGGGGTAAAAAGAAACGTCGAGCAAGATTTTCTAAATCAGACATTGGGCGAATAAATTCTAAATCTACCCCAATTAATCTTTGATAACTTACGCCACACAAACCCAAATCTTGCGAATGTGACAAATTAAAAAATATTCCTGAATCAGCAAACTTAGCTGCTAAAATTGGTTTGCCCCGTTGTTGATAATCAAATTCTAATTGAGACGGTTCTACACCTAAATAACTTCCTAAAATAGTCCGCAGACTACCACGCCCAACAATAAAACGCTGTCGATGTTCAGGAAAATAAAACCTTTCTGCACGAGCAACTTCATCACTAGATAAAGTTTCTCTGAAAGATTGTATCTGTGATTCAGACTGCTGTAAGTTTATTTTCCAGATATGCACATCATCAGATAACAATACTAATTTTTTAGGTGCAGGTAGCCAGTTTGAGGGAAAGTTATTCACAACTAATTCACAACTAAAAAGTTTGGGTTATAGATAATTAATTCTTCAAAAAATCAGGTATGTTTGATCAATACTACCTGATAAACCTAAGCACTACATTGATGAAAGAATAGGGTCTAAAACTCCGCCTTTGAAAGCGAAAATTTTTGGGAGATTTATGATAAATACCCCTTATAATAACAGACTCCTGTCTTCTGCCTTCTGCCTCCTGCCTTCATTAATTCCTATCCATTCTAAAATACGATTCCAAGCCCACCATTGATCAGGATCTTGGGATTGAATTTGACACTTTTTACTACTTATATAACCTACATGACCACCGTAGGATGTAAGTAACAAATCTATAGCAGGATTTTTGGCACTGGCAACTTTTAAATCATCAACAAGATCGGGATGAAATAAGGGATCATCAGCAGCATAAATAATTAAAGTTGGTTTTTGCAACAGAGGTAACAGATGTAAACCACTGCTGGTCTGATAATATTCTTCCACAGAACTAAAACCCAAGCGGCCAATGACAAGTTCTTCATCAAATCCCCAAATGCTATTTGCTCTTTCTATTGCTGCCGAATCAAAAGAATTATCATGAGTATGATGTAATTTCCAGGCTAGTTTTTTTAATTCTCCAGCAATGCGGGATTCAACATACTTACCAAAAGGGTGAGTGACTAAATAAGTGAGCGATCGCAACGAATCTAAACTAGGACAAATCACTGCTCCTCCAGCAATGTCTATATCTTGTAATTTAAAATCTTGTGCTGCTTTGATTCCCCACAGCGCCAATTGTCCCCCTAGAGAATACCCTGTAAACCTGCATTTTGGAGGACAACCCATTGCTACCGCTTGCTGGGCAATTCTGACAAAATCTTCCCCTTCATACAACCCATCAGAAGTTAAAGTTGGGGATAATTCTGCCGTTTTACCATGCGCCCGCCAATCAAAGAGAACCACAGCATAACCTTGAGAGTATGCTTTACGTCCCAACAATCTTAAAAACCATTGTTGTTCTAACTCTCCTGTAATACCATAAGTGCCAATAATTGTGCTGTGGGCATTTTCGGGTATGGCAACCCAACCGAAAATTGGTACATCCTGCCCTCCCGTAAATACAACCTGCTGATACAGTGGTTCTGGATGTGGAGTTGTACTTTCCCAATCACGTCCTGCCCATAAAGCAGTGTAAGCAGTCATGGCAGCACCATTTCGCAAGAAATAGGGCGGACTGTAGGTAGAGTTACACACCATATATTAATTTTCGTGTAAATTAGTATTGTTTTCACAATCTCTAATTTTAATATTTATGTTGGATTTTAAATCTTTTTTTACAATCAAAAAAGTAATCTTTGTATCTCTCAAAGGTTCTTAATTTATCCTTAAATAAAGTAGTCATAATTTTTTAATAATGCCCAGGATTCTTGTCATAGATGATGACCCAGCGATTTCAGAACTTGTTGCCGTCAACTTGGAAATGGCTGGCTACGATGTTAGTCAAGCTGAAGATGGCATCAAAGGTCAGGCGCTGGCGCTCCAGTTACAACCCGACTTGATCATGCTTGATCTGATGTTGCCCAAAGTAGACGGTTTTACCATTTGCCAGCGTTTACGTCGGGATGATCGCACATCTGAAATTCCGGTTTTAATGCTGACAGCATTAAACCAAACTCAATATAAAGTTGAGGGTTTCAATGCTGGCGCAGATGACTACTTGACCAAACCTTTTGAAGTAGAAGAAATGCTGGCACGAGTGCGGGCTTTGTTACGACGTACTGACCGCATTCCCCAAGCCGCAAAACACAGTGAAATTCTTAACTATGGTTCTCTTACCCTCGTTCCAGAAAGATTTGAGGCCATTTGGTTTGGTGAAACTGTAAAACTGACTCATTTAGAATTTGAGTTGCTTCATTGCTTGCTTCAGCGTCATGGACAAACAGTTTCTCCCAGTGAAATTTTGCGAGAAGTTTGGGGTTATGACCCTGATGATGACATTGAAACTATTCGGGTGCATATTCGCCACTTGAGAACTAAACTCGAACCAGATCCTCGCCATCCCTGCTACATTAAGACGGTTTATGGTGCAGGATACTGTCTAGAGTTGCCCAGCGCACCACCATCAAGTGAGGGAACTACCGCTACATTAGTTGAGTGATATGGGAACTGGGGACTGGGGACTGGGGACTGGGGACTGGGGACTGGGGACTGGGGACTGGGGATAGTTAATTTTGACACTCTCCGGGCTGAAGCCACGGAGATTCTTGGTTCAACGAGTCCACTTAGATTAGATCCCTTGCGGTGTCTAACAAGCGAGGTGGTTCTCTCCCCAAGCAGTGCCTACGGTTTTGGATGGACAATCAAAATGTTAAACCCTACGACCTGAATAAGTATACTGCTGTATTAGCGTCGGAATTTGATTTTGCTGAGAAATTAAATTCAATGGCTACTTCAAAAATCTAGGCTTGTTGGTGCAATATTCAACATTGTTTAGTAAATAATCAATCAGGACAATGCTCTCCATCTCCCCACACCCTACTTAACTGCTTGCAGTTTTGTCACCTTGAGTTTAAAGTTACCAACCCCAGTTTCTCCAAAAGACCGGACACGAACAATATAATTTCCTGTTTCGGTGATGCGGGTAAACAGGAGAGAATTACTTGTACCATCAGGTCCATCATCATTTTCTGCCACCGTTGAACCATCAGGACCTAAAAGAGTAATAATAGTGTCAAAGTTTTCAGATGACAAATCAATTGCTAAATTATCACCTTTATTTAATTTGACTGTATAATCACGCGCAAACCCCCCTTGACCTGTGGGAATGTCTGTAGCTTTTAATGTATCAGCAATTTCTGAACTACTATTTAAGGGAATGGGTTTATATAAATTATTTGTATTTGTATTTGTATTTGTATTTGTATTTGCATTATTCGTATTTTGAGCAAATACTGTATTTATACTGATTAAAATTGTCAGTATACTTACAGGAAAGATAATTATTTTTTTTAAACCCACTGCAAAACCTTTGTTCATAAATGAAAACATTTTTCCCTCAAACACAGGGTATAATTTTGTTAATTATAGATTTATCACCCACAAGTTGCCCATTAACTCTAGGCTGATCTATCTTTACCCGTTGTGGCTACAGCAGCTACCCCCAATACAGAAATATGACCTTGATTAAGTGTATATACAGCAGATTTGACGGTTGCGCCAGTAGTATAAATATCATCTACTAACAGCACGGGTGCATCTGGACGAATACGGCTAAAATCCGATCCTAGAGCAAAAGCATCTGCTAAATTTTGTTCTCGTTCTGCACCGGATACGCTAAATTGTGCTTTTGTATCTTTAACTCTGGCTAACCCATTTGATTTTAATTTTAACCCAGTGATCTGACAAAATCCTTGGGCGATTATTTCAGCTTGATTAAAACCCCTTTCTTTGAGCTTTTTTGGGTGAAGTGGTATGGGTACAATTACAGGTTTTTGATTTTTTAATGTACAATTTAATATCCATGATTCTCCTAGATACTGACCCAATAACCGCCCCATTTCTGGCTGGTTTTCATATTTCATGACGGCGATCGCCCTTTTTAATGTTCCTCCATAACTCCCCCAACTAAACACGGGTAAAGGTTGTTTCCATAAGACATTGGGGTTTTGCAGATGGCAGCTTTGTAATTGTTTATTACAATATTGACAAAGTTGCTGTTTTGTGTTTCGCTGGCAGATAGGGCAATTGTTCTGTAAAAACAAATTTAGTAAATTTTTAAACATAGTAATTGCTAATTGCTGATTGGTCATTAGTTATTTTTCCCAGTCACCAGTCACCTCAAGTATTTCACATACACGCGATCGCATCTTTTTGTTTCCACTCCTGTCGCGGGGATATATCCATTATTCTCATAAAGCTGGACTGCTTCTTTTAAGACGCTGGCTGTTTCTATCCAAATTTGTTTAAATCCGCGTTTTTCTATAGTTAATTCTAGCTGCTGTAATAAATATTTTCCTAAACCTAAACCACGAATTTCTGGTAAAAGATACATTTTTCTGATTTCTACAGCCTGTTCTCCCCGTTTTATGGGATAATATGCCCCTGTACCTACTATTTTGTTTTGGTGTTCAATTACCCAAAATTCACCACCAACAGCTAAGTAATATTCCTCAATTTCTAAAACGTCTCTATCTGCACCGTCTGCTTCCCAACCTAAGCCATATTCTGCTAAGACTGTACTAATTACGTTTGCTGCTGCTGTGCAATCGCTCTTTTGCCAGTCACGAATGATAAAGTTTTGGTACAATAGTTTCATATTGATTAGGGAATTAAGAGGAACGAACCACAAAGTACGCAAAGTACACAAAGGAAGGATGTTTTCGAGAGATTTTTTGTGTCAGAGGTTGGATTTAAAATCTAAGTTAAATATTAAGTTAAATATTAAGTTAAATATTAAGGTAAGTTGTTAGTATTAATTATCAGAATCAATCTAAAATCCAAAATCTAAAATTCCTAAACAGTTGCAAATATTAAAAAATAATTGATACACTTGTTCCTTTATACCAGTTTACAGTGAAGCAGCGCCCATAATGGTGCATATCAAGCGGGTTGAACTTACTAATTTTAAGTCTTTCGGTGGTACAACTTCTGTCCCTTTACTACCGGGTTGTACTGTCATTTCTGGTCCTAACGGATCGGGAAAGTCAAATATTCTGGATGCGTTGCTGTTCTGCTTAGGACTATCCAGTTCTAAGGGTATGCGTGCTGATAAATTGCCAGATTTGGTTAATAATAATCAAGTCGCTAAAGGACGTAATGCCATTGAGGCTATTGTAACTGTTACTTTTGATATTTCTGATATTGTCTCACGCAAAGACGCAAAGGCGCAGAGTGAGGAAGATCAGGAAGTTGAGGAAGTTAGGGAAGTAGAGGAAGCGGAAAATAATTCCCAGTCACCAGTCACCAGTCCCCAGTCACCAACTGAGTGGAGTGTTACTCGACGTTTACGGGTTAACTCTCAGGGTGGTTATACTTCTAATTATTATATTAATGGGTCTTCTTGTACTTTGACTGAGTTACATGAGGAGTTGGAAAATTTAAGAATTTACCCTGAAGGTTATAATGTGGTTTTGCAGGGTGATGTCACCAGCATTATTTCTATGAATGCTAGGGAACGTCGAGAAATTATTGATGAGTTAGCTGGTGTTGCTGCGTTTGATAGAAAGATTAATCAAGCTAAGGGAACTTTAGATGAGGTTAAGGAAAAGGAAGATAGTTGTAAAATTATAGAAGGGGAGTTGACTTTACAACGCGATCGCCTTTATCAAGATAAGCTAAAAGCAGAAAAATATCGTCAGTTAAAACAGGAGTTTCAAGAAAAGCAATCTTGGGAATCTGTGTTATCATGGCGTTCTCTCCAAGCACAACAGGAAAAGTTAGCAACGGATATTCAAGCTGGTGATGTTGCGTTTACTCAAATTTCTGAAAGTTTAAATACTGTCAATCAAAATATTGATCAACAAAGTACACTTCTCAATGAATTAAATGCTCATGTAAAATCTTTGGGTGAGGATCAGCTTTTAGCGGTTCAGTCTACTTTTGCAACCAAAGAAGCGGAACGCAAGCAACTTCAACGACAAAAGGGTGAGCTAGAGTCTCATTTACAGGAAACTGTTAAACGGTTAAACCAAACTCAACAGGAAATTCAAGAGTATCAGGTTTCTCTCCAACAAAATCAACAACAATATAATTCAGCAAGTTTAAATTTAACGTCTTTGCAAAATGGACGCAATCAAGCACGAGAAAAGTTAGAATCATCTCGTCAAGTTGCTGCGGAAATTGCTACCGCTTCGGAAGTTTGGGTACAACAACAAACAGCTTTAAGTCGGCAAATTGAAACTTTACTGCAAACTATTGAACCTCAAAGAACTGAGCAAGCACAACTGAGAGAAAGGAATTTTCAGTTACAGGAACTTATTACAGAAGAATCTCAGATTCTTGCTGATTTAGAACCACAATTGACAGAAAAACAAGCAGAATGCGAAAAATTAGAAGTTGAGTTTAACGGTTCTAGTAAACCGATTCAAAATTTAGCAGAGAATTTAGCAGCGACAGATCAAGAATTACAAATACAACAAGATACCCAAAAACGTTTATTACAAGAACAACGCGATAAACAACGTCAGCTAGATAAACTGGAAGCACAAACCCAAGCACAGCAAGAAGTACAGGGAACTCAAGCAAGTAAAATTATTATTCAATCTGGGTTACCCGGTTTATGTGGGTTGGTGGTAGATTTGGGTAAGGTTGACTCTCGCTATCATCTGGCTTTGGAAACTGCTGCGGGTGCAAGATTAGGTCATATAGTAGTAGAAGATGATCGTGTTGCTGCTGCGGGAATTGAATTATTAAAACAAAAACGTGCGGGAAGAGCAACTTTTTTACCTTTGAATAAAATAAAAGCTTCTAAGTTTACCCCAGATTTAACACTGCGTTATGTTGATGGTTTTGTTGAATATGCGATGAATCTGGTAGAGTGCGAGCAGCGTTATCAAGAAGTTTTTAAGTATGTTTTTGGAAATACAGTAGTTTTCAGAACTTTGGAACAAGCGAGAACTCAAATCGGACTTTATCGCATTGTTACCTTAGATGGGGAATTATTAGAAACTAGCGGTGCTATGACTGGTGGTAGTAATACGCAACGCTCAAGTTTAAAATTTGGCACTGGTGAACAAAAAGAATCTGAGGAAGTTGTCAATTTAAGGACGCGACTAGGAGATATTGAAAGAGTTTTAGAACGTTGTGCAGAAGCTATCACTAATTTATCTGCTCGTAGTAAACAACTAAGTTTGGAGTTAACGGAAGCAAGACAAGGGCGCAGAGAACAACAATTATATTTAGAACAGTTAAAAAAAGAGGTAAAAACCTTAAACGCGCAGTTAGAAAATACCCGCTCTCAACTATCCCAAAATACTGAAAAATTCAATCATGCTCAAACTCGGTTAGAAGTTCTAGATCGGGAATTACCAGATCAAGAAAATCAACTGCAACAATTACGACACACCTTAGCTGAGTTGGAAGCATCGCAAACCCCCAGCGAATGGCAAGAAATTCAAGCTACCATTAGAGAACAAGAGCAGCAATTACAACAAAAAGAAACTACTGTCAGGGAAGTAGAACAAAGATTGCAAAACCTGGAAAATCAGAAACAGCGTTTACAAGAGAAAATTACCGAATCAGAAACGCGAGTTATTGAATATCAAAATGAAAAAACTAATCTTGAAAGTCAACAGTCAACAGTTAACAGTCAACTTGCAGAACTGAATACTCAAATTACCGCAACTCAAGCTAGTTTAAAAGAACTTGAGCAGAATTTAGGTGAGGAGAAAAAGAAACGAGATACAGCAGAACAGGAATTAAGAGATTTAATATTACGTCAACAAAAATTACAATGGGAAATTGAGAAGCTGCAACAAACCCAAGAAAAACGCAGAGAAGATTTAACCACATTGCAAGCGCAATTGCAAACCTTAGCCGCAGAATTACCCAACCCCTTACCAGAAGTACCGGATAAAGTAGATTTAGAAGAATTGCAGAAAGAATTACGCAGTTTAGGCAAACGTTTACAGGCAATGGAACCCGTAAATATGTTAGCCTTGACTGATTATGAAATAGTAGAAGGACGTTTACAAGAACTAACCCAGAAATTAGAAACTTTAGAAGCAGAAAGAACAGAATTATTATTAAGAATTGAGAATTTTACCACTTTACGACAAACTGCTTTTAAAGAAGCTTTCGACGCAGTAAACGAGAACTTTCAATCAATTTTTGCCACCTTATCCGATGGTGACGGTTATTTACAACTTGATAACCCGGAAGATCCCTTTATTAGTGGTTTAAACTTAGTTGCACACCCCAAAGGAAAACCCGTACAACGTTTAGCATCCATGTCTGGGGGAGAAAAATCTTTAACTGCATTAAGTTTTATTTTCTCACTGCAACGTTATCGCCCATCCCCATTTTACGCCTTTGATGAGGTGGATATGTTTTTGGATGGGGCAAATGTGGAAAGATTAGCGAAAATGATTCAACAACAAGCACAACAAGCGCAGTTTATTGTTGTGAGTCTGCGTCGTCCGATGATAGAATCGGCACAGAGGACAATAGGGGTGACTCAAGCTAGAGGTGCTTATACTCAGGTTTTGGGTATTAAATTGAAATCATCTGACAATTGAAGCAGTTCAGAGGATTATGTAAGATATTTACTTGTGAGGCGATCGCTGTATAAAAAATCATTAAGGAAAGCTAAATGAATACACCTATTCTGTCGATCATGCAGCTACATCCAGACGATAAACCTGAATTTCCAATATTACGGAATAGTGATCTGCTGATCATTTTCAATAGTTTAATCTTTTATCATGCGGATTTATGTACATTTTACCAAATGTATTATTCTCAGCATGTTTAACAAAATAACCATGTTGAAAGCCTTACAAAAGAGTTAAAGGAAATCAAAAAAAAATATGACGAATCTTCAGATGAGGATGAACTAGCGCAACTTGAAATTTCGTTTTCCAGGGTAAGGGAATTCATCTATAACAATGATTTGATGTTAGCCCGAACTAAATACTTTGCAAACAGTTCGTTTGTTATTTCACTTTGGGCAACAGTTGAACAATTTACTAGTCGAATCCTACTCTCTTTAGAAAAACAGCTTGGTATGGCTTATTCCGAGTCTTCGCACGTTTGGGATAAAAAAATAGCACGATACAAGAAATTGAATATTGACATAACTACTTATCTTAATTATCAAAATATTGATGAATGCAGAGTTCTGAATAATAAAATCAAGCATGTAGGAAAAGTTGATGACGCTTTGGCAAAGTTTTCATTCTTTTCAGACCTCAAGAATAAATCTTTGGAAGAGATAGAATATGATTTGCAACGGTATTCAAAGTCGGTCTTTGAGTACATTGGATTTGTTTCGGAGAGAGCGGACAGTGCGATCGCTCGTAGGTTAGATTGATAAAGTGCGATCGCTAATTGTTTTTAAGTTTAATCAGCGATCGCTCAAATTAGAATGATAAACCGAGATTGTTTATCATATATTGAATAGACAACATATATTAGACAACCATTCAAGTATGGGAGCTATCTATGTTGTTACAAGAACTTAAAGAGCAGATATTTAAACTACCATCAAGCGATCGCCTAACGCCTTAAATCGCCAATATAAGCCCCAATTTGTTTAAGTCCCTGCAAAACTTGGATACGTTCTGATGTATTTTCAAGTAACCGATAAGTAT
>NZ_JACJPT010000029.1:0-52200 GCF_014696195.1 Sphaerospermopsis sp. FACHB-1094
AAATCAAAACTCCCACCAAAAAACCCACATCCTGTAAATCCTTAAATCCTGGATATCCTGATTCAGACAAAATCCAAAATCCTCAAAATCACCACATCCTGTAAATCCTTAAATCCTGAAAATCCTGATTCAGACAAAATCACCACATCCTGTAAATCATTAACTCCTACCTATAAAGATGTAGCATACAAATGATCGCCAATAATCCCACGAATAGTCTTAACTAACTTACCATAAACATCATCTGATAAAACCGCTTTTGAACCTTCTAACCGCACTTGTTGATTTAAATCAATCCAAGATTTACAACCACCATATTCAGGCAAATAAGGAATATACTGCACTTGGGGTAGTTTATAAGTTCGTAATAACAGAATATATAAAGGTTGACGTGCTTTCCATTTCAGGCGATCGCTAATAAAATACTCGTTCCAAATATGAAAAGGCAATAATTTACTCACAATAGACTCATCCGCTACAGGTAAAATATCCGTAATTTCCGCCCAACTACCAATGCGAGTTGTTTCTGGATGCCATCCTGATGTAACGGGATAAACCAAATCAGCATATTCAGCTTTGAGCATAAAAGATTGTTGATGTTCGTAAGTAGGATGCAGTAAAACCTGTGGATATGCAACAGTAAAGCGTCCTCCCCGTTCATGAATACCACCTTTACGTAGTAACATAATTGTTTGTCCACTTTCTAAAGCATTTACAGCTACAGACCATTCTTTGAGAGCGTGAAAAGTGGTAGTCAGTTCCATGAGCGTCTTTTATTAGGTGATAGGTGATAGATGACAGGTTACAGGTAATAGGTTAAAAGTTTAATGGTTTCCTCATCAATATCACCTTTTGTCAGAAATTAGAGCAAAATTACAGCAAAATTACAGCAAAATTACAGCAAAACTATGGAAAAACGCACACTGGGTACATCCACCGTTAAAATCACACCCATTTTAATGGGAACTTGGCAAGCAGGGAAAAGAATGTGGGTGGGAATAGAAGATGCAGATTCAATTAAAACCATTCGCGCTGCTTATGAAGCGGGAATAACAACTATAGATACTGCTGAAATTTATGGTGATGGACATTCTGAACAGATTGTAGCCCAAGCTTTGTCCGATGTACGCGATCGCGTGGAATATGCTACTAAAGTTTTTTCCAATCATCTCAAATATCAACAAGTGATAGAAGCTTGTGAACGTTCCCTGAAAAATCTCCAAACTGATTATATCGACCTTTATCAAATTCATTGGCCATCTGGTTCTTTTAAAAGTGAAATCGTTTCCATAGAGGAAACCATGAGTGCCTTAAATCACTTAAAAGAAAAAGGTAAAATTCGCGCCATCGGTGTTTCTAATTTTTCCCGTGAACAACTAGCAGAAGCTGCCCAATATGGCAGAATTGATAGTTTACAACCAGCTTACTCCCTTTTTTGGCGCAATGTAGAAACCGATGCCATGCCTTATTGTGTAGAAAATAATATTTCAATTTTGGCTTATTCACCCTTAGCACAAGGATTGTTAACTGGTAAATTTGCCCCAGGACATAAATTTGATCCAGAAGATAACCGATCGCAAAATAAGTTATTTCAAGGAGAGAATTTTGAACGCGCTCAACAAGCATTAGAGCAACTTAGACCAGTAGCCGAAAAACATAATTGTAGTTTAGCGCAGTTAGCATTAGCCTGGTTAATAGCCCAACCCCAAAGTAATGCGATCGCTGGTGCAAGATATCCCCAACAAGCACAAGATAACGCCAAAGCCGCAGAAGTCAAACTTTCTGCTGAAGAAATAGCCCAAATAGACAATATTGGCCGCATTGTCACCAGCCATTTCGACAATACCGGAATTATGTGGGAATGGTGATAGTTGATAGTTGATAGTTGATAGTTGATTGGGAAACATCAAATTGATTACCCAGTCACCAGTCACCAGTCACCAGTCACCAGTCACCAGTCACCAGTCACCAGTCACCAGTCACCAGTCACCAGTCACCTGTCACCTACTCCCAATATTGCTAAATGAAACAAAACATCAACTTTCGTAAACAAGTCATTGCATCAGAAAAAAAGAATGCTAGATTATATTCATAAGTTCAGAAGGACACAGAACAAGAACAACCAACCCCATCGGGCAATGACATAAGTGTCCCCCGTCAAAAGCCCAAACAAGTTTTAGGATTTACAACTTAAAGTGGCATTCCGACTATTATCTATAGTTGCGCCAAATCCCTAAGCGGAAAAACAGGAAAATGCTAAACTTGTGAGATTGTCCACCCCTAGTTATTGAATTTCAATCACTTACTTAATCCCAAAAATTTGAAACTAATCAATTCGCTAGAACCTGGTCAACCCTGATCAGGTTTTTAGGTTTTTATCAATTGACAATTGACAATGGACAATTGACAATTAACTTTCCCTAGAACGTCGATTCAGTAATGCTAGGTAATCTGTTTTTACCTTGTAGGGGCGAAGCATTCGGGTCATAACCTATCGCTGAAACCAGTTCATATTCTGTCCGAATCCTTCGCCCTTACGATTAATGAATCGGTGTTCTAGAAGGAAGAGGATTGAATGGAAAAATGGCAAGCTTTTATCTTTTTCCCCATAAAAAAGGGGAAGCTTTAAACCCTGAATGAATCAATTATCAATTATCAATTATCAATTATCAATTGTCAATTATCAATTATCAATTAGTAATAGATAAAACCCAATCGCGGAAAAGAGGGTTTATTTGATCAGGTGCTTCATCATGGGGACAATGACCAGCATTGATAAAATATTCTGTTAATTGGGGATAATATTCATGGAACTTTTGGGAACGTTCCCGCGCTTTCATCCAAGGATCAGCTTCACCCCATAACAATAATAAAGGACAAGTTAATTGCTTGAGTAAAACATCAACTTTTTCCCCTTGGGGAGTGCTAAAAACAGACACAAAAACATCTAAAGCACCTGGATCATAAGCTGGACGTTGAATTTCTGTAACTAATTGATTAGTAATTGCAGTTTTATCTAAATAAACCTTTTCTAAAGTACGACGAATTACCCAACGTTGACGCACATATTGAAATAATAAAGCCTGAAATAAACGTTGTTTAAAAGTCCATTTGACAGTGTTACCAATTAATTTCTGTAAGAGATTTTGTGCAGGTTGCATTTGCACTTGTTCCCCTTCCGTTTGCGAAAATGGACCTGCACTATTAAGTAATACTACCCCCGCAACCAAATCAGGATATTTTGCACCCACACATAAACAAGCATAACCACCAAGAGAGTTACCCGCTACAACTGTTTTTTCACCAATGACTTCACTAATAAAATCTCGCAGTTGTTCACGCCATAAATCCCCACTATACTGTAATTTCGGTTTTGCTGAACGTCCAAACCCTAAAAGATCAATAGCAAATACTTGAAAATCTGCACAAAGTCCAGTAATATTTTTACGCCAGTGATCAGTAGAAGCACCAAAGCCATGTACTAAAAGCAAAGAGGGGCGCTGGGGTTGTTTTTCTCCCGCTTGTACATAGTATACATTGTGTCCTCGCCATTGCCAGTATTTTCCGGAAATTGGATTTGTAGAGGGTGCTATATTTGTCTGCATTATCTAAATTAAAGTTAAGTGTTTTTTGATGTATTTATTTTCATTTTACTGTATAAAATAAAAATTTCTACAGCTTTTACGTATTATATTATATAATACTAATTATTCATCACATCTGTTTTCATCAACTTATCCCAAAAGCGAAAATAAAGACCATAATTGCAATTGAACTTGTGATGATGCAAAGTGTGATGGGTAGGTGTAATCCAATATTGATTCCAAAAACCGCGCATCCAGGAACTTGGGTAAACCTCATAACCTGTGTGATTAATCACGCCAAATAAAGTCATCAAGATCAATAACAAAACTAACATACTAATGTGAATGGGAATGATCAAAAGCAAAATCGGAATAATAATTGCTTGAATTATGCTCTCAAATGGATCAAAGCAAAAGGAAGTCCAGGGTGTTGGGTTAATAGATTCATGATGGACCTTATGAAACCGCCGATACATTTTAGGGTTATGTAGCCAGAAATGTGTCCAATAAAAATAAGTGTCGTGCAAAAACAAATATATAAACAGGCTTAAAGGTAAATATAACCACCCATATCCTAGAGGATCAAAATAAACTTTGGTATGTCCAGTTTCTATGATTTTCATCGTCAAAGCAACTAAGGGTGAAAAAATAAGACAGGATAAAATTGACCATTTAATTTCAGTGGAGATTTTGTTTTTGCGTCTATTGATATCTTGAAGACGACGATTTTCCCAAGACTCTGGTCTGCGAATCCACAGCAACCAATATAACAAGAAAGATACAATCAGGTATCGCAGGGAAAGAGAAAAAAATATGACTAAAGTCAAAATGCTAAATTCCGTAATTATAGGTAGCATGGTGTTAAAACGTATAAATTTATGTGTTTTAATTTTTGATTTATTTCGTAATCATTCAATAAAATTGTATGCACCTGTATAATATATCATGTATGATAATTAACAGTCAATTTATTTATTTATTTACTTACTTATTTAAACAATTAATAAACTAATTAAGCTCACAGCAATACGGTTCGGTTAACGAGACTGACGTATTGTAAATATTGGATATCCCCCATTATCCCCCTGAAAAAAGGGGAAACAAACGGATTTTTAGGCATTCTTTGAATGGGAGGTTGGGGGGATTAAAACCTTAACTGACAATTAATGGAAAAGTATTGAGGTGAATTTTTGATCAAAGCCACCCATCTGGTTAATTTTCAATTGATATTTGTCGTGTAAACCGAACCAGAAATATTCGCGTAAACCGAAAATATTTATAATCGAAAATATCGGTTCGGTAATCATCATTTAATAAGTGATAAAAACCGGATTTACATTATTTTTGAACCTCACTAAGATAATAATCAAAGAGTTGATAAAAACAACTCAAACAAACAAACAACCAACAATATAGAGGTAAAAGTATATGACAGTTATTCGTTACAACCCCTGGAAAGAAATCGACACCTTAGAACGTCGCGTTAATCTTTTAGTAGAAGGATTTATACCTAATACTTTGAAAGAGTTAACTAATGTCCCGAAAATTCCTGCTGCGGAAATAATTGAAACTGATGATGCAGTAATTCTCAAGTTAGAAGTTCCTGGTATGGAAGCTAAAGACTTAGATATTCAAGTTACAGAAGATGCAGTTTCTATTAGCGGTGAACGGAAGTTTCAACACAAAGAAGAAGATAAAGCTAAAACCAAAAGTGAATTTTATTATGGTCAATTTCAGCGTGTAATTCCTCTACCTGTACCTATTCAAAATACCAAAGTTACCGCCGATTATAAAGATGGTATTTTGCATCTGAATTTACCCAAATTGGTGGAAGAAAAGAACAAAGTTGTGAAAATAAACTTGGGTGAAAATTAAGATTTAGGTAAGGATTCAGTAGGAGTTTAGCAGTGCTAAACCCGTACAGGAGTCAACATATTTTAGGACTTGACTTACGCAAGATTGAACTCAAAACCTGATTTTTGCGTAGGGGTAATTCATGAATTACCCTTACTTTTGTATTGACTATTTCATCATCGGTGATGAAGTGGAAGTGTCAAGTGTTGTTTGGGTTGATGTATTAATTTAATCTCATTTAATCTCATTTAATATCTGGCATTTAGCCTGGTTGTTTAATGCAACCGGGTTATTTTTTTGGGGAAGTTACCAAAAATAAGTATAATTGCAATACGTTTTTTAAAAAACATGATGTTTATGAATCAGCAAGAGAATAATTATCTTCAGAAAATCACTGGAAAAACTAAACTTTTGGGAGTTATTGGCCATCCTGTAGAACATTCCCTGTCACCAATGATGCACAATGCAGCTTTGAGTAAATTAGGGTTAGATTATGTTTATTTACCTTTTCCTATTGCACCAGAAAATTTAGAAATTGCGATCGCCGGTTTTGCAGCTATTGGTGTTGTCGGTTTTAGTGTAACAATTCCCCATAAACAGGCAATAATACCTTTATTATCAGAAATTTACCCCATTGCTCAAGCTATAGGTGCAGTTAATACCGTCACTCGTCAAGGTGACATTTGGGTAGGAACAAATACCGATGTAGAAGGGTTTATCGCTCCTTTACAAACCACCTATCATCAAGATTGGAGTCAGAAAACCGCAGTAATTTTAGGAAATGGTGGCGCTGCGAGGGCGGTTGTTGCTGGTTGTATTCAACTAGGTTTCTCAGCAATTCATATAGTAGGAAGGAACATATATAAGTTAAAAGCATTTAATGAAAGTTGGCAAAATTCACCCTTTGCAGATAAATTTCAAGTTCATACTTGGGAAGAATTACCAAACTTAATTCCCCAAGCTAATTTGTTAGTAAATACTACTCCCATCGGGATGTATCCTCATGTCAATGAATCTCCTTTAAGTGCAGAGGAAATGGTTAAATTACCTTCAGGTGCAATTGCTTATGATTTAATTTACATTCCCAAACCAACAAAATTTTTACAAATAGCAGAAAAACAAGGTGCAATTCCCATTGATGGTTCAGAAATGCTAGTTCAACAAGGTGCAGCAGCATTAAAAATCTGGTTACAAAATGAAGAAATTCCTGTAACCGAAATGCGCCAAGCTTTACAAAATTATTTGGGTTTTTAGGGATGGGTAATTGGTAATTGGTAATTGGTAATTGGTAATTGGTAATTCAATTTTGGATTTTGGATTTTGGATTTTGGATTGTTTTTGTCAATTCCAATCTAAAATCTAAAATCTAAAATCTAAAATTTTCTTCCCCAGTCACCAGTCACCAGTCACCAGTCACCAATTATGAATTATTACGGATTCCTCATATACCTTTCTTGTCCTTGGGAATTGTAGAGAAATAGGGGGAGGTTGGCATTTTCACTGATGACTCCTAAAGCCTGTTGCAAAGTTTGGAAGTGATTTTGTATATCAGGAGTAGGAGTTTGCAGTCTTCGGTCATACTCCGGGGTTAAACGGACAATAATACGTCCTTTGGGTTGTTCTTCAATTGTGAAAGTGCATAAACGTATGCCACTGACGCAGGTTTTGCTTAAATCAGCCTGACTTTGTGCCAAGTTACCATAGAGTTGCTGTTTTTCCAGTGTCTGTCCTAAACTAGTAGAATAGGTTTGAATGAGCGACTGTGCTTGATTATAGATGGAACTATCTTGAGCAACCTGTTTAGCCGTCTGTATAGCTTGTTGCCAAGATGCTATTGCTTGTGTCCATTGATTTTTCGCCTCGAATACTTTAGCTTGATTTGCAAAGTTGGTAGCTTGTTGAAAAGTGGAGGCTGCTGCTATTTCTCTGGTAGCGCGGTTGCGTGCCAGTATGAGTTTTGGTTGATATTCCGCTAACAGTTTTTTGGCTTCTTCATTTGCTGTGCTGGTGGCGGGAATACTTTTCAAATCATTAATTACTTGTTGCCAAGCAAATTGTACTCTTTGCCAATCATTACCGGATTTAGCAGTAGCTTGACGCTGGTTGGCTGAATTAGCTACAGTTTTGGCTGTGGTAAGTTTTTTCTGCCATGATTCTTCATTCTGTAACTTTTGATTGATCGCTTTTAAATTGCTGTGATATTTGGGTAATTTTGCCTGCACCAAACTATATAGTTCATGACTAGGTTTAATAGCTTCCAGTGGTATAATTGCTTGTCTCCATAAAATTTGTCTGCTGCGAAGTTCATCTAAGCTAGTTGCGGGAGTTTGAATTTTTTGCTCTGCGGCGGCGGCGGCTTGTAAAGCTTTGATTACTAAGTTAATTTTTGTTAATTGGTTAGAAAAACTGGCAGCTAGTTCCTGCGCTTGCTGATAACGTGGAGACCATTGGGGAATTACTTTGAGATCAGAAATAACTTTATCCAGCTGCTGTTGTAATGCTATTAGTTCTTGTGTAGATTTAGCTGTACGGATTGATTGCTGAGAGTTGCTTTTTAACTGATCGGCTGTTTGTAATTCTTTGCATTCACCAATCACACAAGCACGATTCAGAAAAAAAGCACCGCCTCCACAAATGACAGTCACTCCCAAGACTCCTCCTAAGAGGATGGGTAAAGGTGGGAGTGGTAATGATATCGGCTGTCTTTTGCGTTTTGCTAGGCTTTCTGTCCCTGCAAATGGGTCAAATTTTTCTTCTTCGGCTAACTCATTCTCACTCTCATTGAACAATGAGCTATTTGAGCTAAATGTAGCATCCGAGTTAAATAATGCCTCTGATCTTAGTATGGTATCTGAATTTAATGAATTATCTGAGCCAAATGAAAGATCGGAACTAAAGGTAGAATCAGAAATATTTTCTTCGGTTCGAGAACTCAATGGATGATCCGCGATATGATCATCTTTCAGTAAACTAAATGGATGATCCGATATATGAACATCGGTTACAGGAGATGAGAGATCAGGAATTTCCAGTGGGGGAAAAGTTAGCTGGTTTTTAGCAGCACCGTTATTAAAGCCATTGCTTGTTTCCAGGGACGTAATTTGCTGCTCTTTCTGTATTTTCTTAGCCTTGATAGTGATTGAATGTTTAGTATAGGGTAGTTTTTCTCCTGAAACCCTGACATAAAATTGCACCCTTTGATCATGATATTGAGATTGCCACTGGAGCGATTCCTCAAGGATGGCAAAGATTTTTTGGCTATCAACTGCTATACCTGGAGGGTGCTGAGTTAAAATCATCAGTGCGTCTTTCTGGACAGCGCATCTCACCTGGAGAACTGGGACAGATGGAAGTTCTACCAGTAGTTTTTCTTGTAAAATACTGGTTAAATGCTGGATATCTTCTTTTGGGAATTTATCTTTCATAATGTCTACTGCTAATGTTGTATATAGTTTTATAGTTTTTATTATCTTGGAGTAGATGAAATAAAGTTCTGGTCTTTGTCACATTCAGAATAGATGGTTTTACTAACTGTTTGACAAAACCCAATCATATACTGGTGTTTTAATATATAAGTATTTGATTTTGCTCAAGGCTGAACCTTGGTTTCCTGTCCCAGAGAACTAGTTTTTAACACAAAGTTCCATCTTTTACCAGAAAGCGAGTGAGCAGCAATGGTTTAGGATTCTGCTTTTTTATACTACTAGATCATAAATTAGACAATACAAATGCGAGTATAAATTATCCAGGAAAAAATATACAAGAAGATCCAAGTAATTTTTTAGACTGGCAAGTTGACCAAGGAGGATCAAAAGGTCTAATCAACCAAATAGCAGCGGTTGGGGTTTGAGAATTGAGTGTACCACTATTACTTATACTTAATTCGATAAAATTGATTCTTGCCAAATCAATTTTCTAGCAAACCGAAGCGTGATTATATAAATAAAGTGCTGTGCAAACGATGAGACAGCAATAAAAATTAGATTTGAAATTGTTAATACAAGGTGTGTACCAATGGATTTATTGGAGTACCAAGTTAAAGAATGGTTTGATAAGATGGGCATTCCTGTTTTACCATCTCAACGAATTGACCATCCTACAGATTTAAAACGTTTAAAAATTAGCTATCCGATTGTACTCAAATCGCAAGTACACGCAGATGAACGGGCTAAAGCTGGTGGAGTCAGAATTGTGGAAACCACCATTGATGCGATCGCAGCTGCCCAAAATATCTTTAATTTACCAATTTGGGGAGAATTGCCAGAGGTTTTACTGGCAGAAACTAAGTATGATGCCAAGGATGAATTTTATCTGGCCGTGGTTTTAGATACCGCTATCTGTCGTCCAGTGCTTTTAGGTTGCAAAGAACCAGATATTGATTGGGAATCTCCAGGGGAGAAAATGCAATATGTGGTGGTAGAACAGGAATTTTCGCCATTTTATGCCAGAAGACTGGGTTTGAAAATGGGCTTACAGGGTGCGCTGATGCAGTCGGTAAGTGATATTGTAGAAAAAATGTATAAGTTATTTGTGCAGAAGGACTTAGATTTAGTAGAGATAAATCCTCTAGCTGTTAGTGTTTCTGGGCAAGTTATGGCACTCAATGGTAAAGTTAGAGTTAATGAAAGAGCAATTAACCGACATCCAGAAATAGCCAAAATGGCGGCAAAAATGATTGGCCGTCATAAAAATAGCAAGATCAACAGTATCTTGGGTAATTGGGATGGGTTAGAAATACACGGCAAAATAGGTATATTGGGCAATGGTACGGGTTCGGTGTTGACAACCTTGGATGCAGTTTTTAATGCGGGTGGTAAACCAGGTGTATCTTTAAATTTACGACATTCTTTCTTGACTGATACTGAACCGACGACATTTTGCGATCGCCTGGAAAGTGGTTTAAAAATGTTGGCTGCTGATAAAAGCATTCAAGTGATTCTGATTAACTTTTTGGGTTCTATTCCTCAAGTTTCTCAGATGCCAGAAGTAATTGCTAATTTTATCCAACTAGATCCAAAAGAACTCAAATCTTATACGTCTAACGGAAGTAAATATAAACCGAAAAACTTACCCAGGTTGGTTGTCCGTCTTGCTGGTTTTGATTTTGATCAAGCTAGGAAATATTTAGCTCAACTCAAAGCTGAAACTGAGAGGCTGATAGTAGTAGAAAATTTAGATGAGGCTGTTCAACAAGCAGTCCGTCTAGCTAAGTTACCAGCTTACAAGAAGTAGTAACAGGTGACAGGTAACAAAGCAATTAAAAATTAAAAATTAAAAATTTCTCTTTTCCTGTTCCCTGTTCCCTGTTCCCTGTTCCCTGTTCCCAATAACTAAATTTTATGAACTTAAAACCAGACAGTAAAGTTTTAATTCAGGGTTTTTGTGAATTTATATCAGCAACTCATATTGCTCAAATGAAGGCTTATGGCACTAATTTAGTAGCTGGTGTTGATCCTGGATGTGGTGGAAAGAAAATCTACAGTTTGCCAGTTTTTGACTTAGTAGAGGAAGCTATCTCAAAATTTGGCCAAATTGATACAACCATTATTTGTGTCCATCCTTATCAAGTTTTGGATGCAGCTTTAGAAGCGATCGCCTCTAATATTAGACAGATAATTATTATTTCTGCTGGTGTACCACCTTTAGATATGGTGAAATTACTCCGCACTACAGAAAGTCATGAAATTTTGCTAGTAGGTCCTAACAGTCCAGGAATTATTGTTCCTGGTAAAATTCTCTTAGGCACTCAACCTAGTGAATTTTACACCCCTGGATCTGTGGGAATTGTTAGCCGTAGTAGTACCCTGACTTATGAGGTAGCCTGGGAATTAACCAAAGCTGGTTTAGGTCAGTCGATTAGTGTCAGTATTGGTAGTGATGCTATTGTCGGTTCTTCCTTTTCTCAATGGTTGCAAATTCTGGATGAGGAAGAAACTACAGAAGCAATAGTTGTAGTCGGCCAACCAGGGGGAGAAAGTGAAGAAAATGCTGCAAGATACATTGCTGAAGCTATTGATAAACCAGTCATTGCTTATATTGCAGGTAGACACGCACCGCCAAACAAATATTGGCATCAAACAGGAAATATAGCAACCGTTGTGAAACGTGATCCCAATTTTGGCACGACTCAAAGTAAATTAGCGGCTTTCCAAGCTGCACAAGTTCCTGTGGCTGAATATCCTGCTCAAATTCCTCAGTTGTTGAAGAAGGTAATACATAATTGAAAGTATAAGAAGCAAATTAGGTAGAGATCAGCAATGAAAATCACAGATGATTTAGCATCTCTTTATGAGATTGAATATGATCAATGGTTAGAACAAACGATTAAATTTTTAAAACAAAACCAATGGGAAAAATTAGACAAGGATCATTTAATTGAGGAATTAGAAGAATTGAGTCGGCGAGAAAAGAAAACATTAGAAAGATTCCTTGAACAAATTATCAGACATTTACTGCTACTGCAATATTGGCATAATGAATATGATTATAATGCTAATCATTGGCAAGCAGAAATTTTGAGTTTTAGGACTCAAATCAATGAAGATTTAACCAAAAACTTCAAAAATCATTTACAGGAAAATCAATCCATAATTTATGAAAAAGCACTCAAATATGTAAGACAAAAGACAGGTTATAACATTTCATTTCCAGAAAATTGTCCTTATACTCTCGAACAATTACTTGATATTAACTGGCTTCCCAAAAATAATTAAAGGATAAGATCCCCAACTTTTTTTAGTTTCATGTTAATGAATTGTCTTTAGACCACAGTCAGGGCGAAGCATTCGGATGATAGTATTAGGTAAAAACCGATAATTAATTGTCCGAATGCTGATGCTTCCAGCAGGCTTCGCGAACGCGCCTACATTGTTGACGCGAAACCTAAATCAAAATGTGGTTTATTTACCTGAAAATAACTGTAAAAATAAAACTCTTGTGGGGTGGGCATCCTGCCCGCCCTGGTGTACCTCATCCAGATGAAATATGGTGTAACTAGGGGTTGCTGAGAAAGTCTTTCCGTGAGGGCATAGGAGTCAGGAGTCAGGAGTCAGGAGGAGATTTGAAAATTTCTTTGCCATCTCTTGAAATCCCAAAAAATGCACACTTTTTCCGGTATACCCTTCAAAACCCTTGCACTTTTTTCTGTGTTTATCAGCCTCTAACCTTTGATATATCAAGGTTTTAGGTTTATTCAGCAAACCCTAACTAATATCTTGCTAATAAATCAGGTAAATAATCATAGCCATCTACACCAATAACAGAAATGATCTTAGGGCGGTTTTGTTGCAATAAAACTTGAAATTTATCTTCTCCCAATTGTCTTTTGATTGTGGTTAATAAACCTGCGGGTTGTTGCCATTCTTGAGATGAAATTTGTTCTAATAGATACATTCCCAAACTACCTGTATAAATGGCTTTTTCAAAATTGAGCAGGTTATAATAAGCTTCTGCTAAATAAGCTAAATTTCGACCTTGAATATATAAATCCCCGGAAACTTGGGCAGTTCTAAAACCCAGTTCTAAATATTTGATGGCTTCTTGATATTGAGAAGTGACTAAATAGGCAATTCCCAAACTACTAAAACATAAAGATTGAGTTTGAATATCCCCAATTTTTTCGGCTAATTTTAAACCTTGTTCTAGATAATTAATAGCAGATTCATAAACTTCTGGTTCAGTGTTTTCTAATTGCTGTGCTTGCATTACTTCGCTGTAACCTAAGTTTACCAGGGCGTTAGTTTCTCCGGTTTTATCTCCTGTTTGTCTACTTAATATTAATGCTCTTTGACTATTATTTATTGCTTCAGCATAATTTTTTTCTTGGACATAGGTACGACTGAGGTGGTTAAGATTAGCAATTTCGCAAGTTGTATCTTGAGCATTTCTGGCAATTTCTAAAGCTTGTTGATGGAAATTTATTGAGCGCGGATAATTGCCTAAAGCTCTTTGAGAGTAACCTAATAATGTTAAAATTCTGGCTTTTTCTTGTGTTCCTGCTGCCGAACGTAGAGGTTCATCTAAATAATCAAGTGCATCCCGTAAATAACTACCAGAAAAAGAAGCAAAAATTCCACCATAAAGGGGAAAATAGGGACGTTGGGCAAAGGTTCGCAAAATTTGTAACATTATTTGTGAAGCGCCATTACTATATATTATTGATTGATTTTGCCAACCGTTTGCTAGTTGACTCCAAATGATGGCAAAGGTTAAAAATGTGGAAATTGATAATTTTAGACCTGCTTGAATATCGTAAGCTTGTTTATCAAACCAACTAACTAAACCTCGTTGTAAGAATTGTAAAACTATTGTTAATTCTACCCAATCACTGAAGCTAAGGTTTTGTTGTTTTTGGGTAAATTCTATTGGAGATTGTTCTATTGCTAAAGTCTGAAAAAATGATTGTGGTATTTCGCTTTTGACTAATTTCGCCCAACTTGCCCAAGGTCCTTTTTCACCAGGTACACCACCAAAACCGAGAGAGGTTTTTTGTTCATACATCCAACTGAGGAGGTTTTCTTGGATGCGTTGCCAAGCGGCGATCGCCTGAGTTATACCTGTGGATATCTGTGTTAAATCTGAGTTAGCTGCACCAAATTGCTGTAAGGATTTGGCTATTTGTTGTAGTTGTGATAAATTTAAGGGATATTTTTGATTGGGATCGGTGTAGCGCAGGAATACGGCTAAACGCTCTTCATTACTAGCAATGGTAATTTCCCGTACTGCTGAAGCTATGATTTCGGTTGCTTTGTTTTGTTCTTGACAGCGTTGCCATTGTGTTTGAATAGTTTTAATTGCTCTTAAACTACGGGTGGCTTTGGCTTTTTTGAGTTCGTCTGTTTCGCTGTCTACTTTTGTTTGGATGGTATTCAAGCGATCGCTCAAAGCTAACTCAAACACTTCTCCCGTACCGGAAGCAATGCTTTGAAGTAACATTTGGTACACTTGTTCTACGGAGCTAATTTTGCCTTTGAGGGTGGTTTCGACTATTTGATCAATTAAAGCCAGGTAGCGATCGCGCAAAGGTAAAGATTCAGACACTTTAGCTAATAGGGAACAGTACAACAATTCTAATTTTATCTAATTTTATAAAACGTAACGTGACTATTTTTAATGGTTTGGGTGACTAGTAAAGGTTCAAACTTAGATCGAGAATGTATATTATGTATTATATTTTTCACAGGTCCCCAATAATCTAGAGAAAATGTCAATATTATTTATGTTGGTAAATGAAATTCCTTCCTAGTATTCCGCGATCGCTAACACATATCACATATATCACACCAATAATATCCCAATGATAGAAGTTGAACATCTGAGTAAAATATATGGTTCTACCGCAGCGATAACCGATGTCACCTTTAACGTAGAACCTGGAGAAATTTTAGGTTTCTTAGGTCCCAACGGTGCGGGTAAAACCACAACCATGCGGATTTTAGCCGGTTATCTGCCAGCGACCAAAGGAACAGCCAAAATAGCCGGGTATGATGTCCATGAAAATTCTTTAGCAGTGCGGCAAAAAATCGGCTATTTACCGGAAACACCGCCTTTATACCCCGAAATGACAGTAGAGGGATTTTTGCACTTTGTAGCTCGAATTAAAGGGGTATCCGCTGGCGATCGCCCCCAAAAAGTGCAAGCTGCTATGAAACGCTGCAACCTCACAGAAAAGCGTAAAGTCATTATTCGCAAGCTTTCCAAAGGTTTTCGCCAAAGAGTGGGAATAGCACAAGCAATAGTCCATGATCCTCCGGCCATTATCCTTGATGAACCCACCGTAGGACTAGACCCCCGGCAAATTATCGACGTGCGAAACTTGATCAAAAGTCTAGCCGGTACACACACCATCATCCTCTCTACCCATATTCTCCCAGAAGTGAGCATGACCTGTAGCCGCGTAGCCATCATCAACCGTGGTAAAGTCGTAGCTACCAACACCCCAGAAAATTTAATGACACAGTTAACCGGAGGTTCGGGTTATGAGTTAGAAATTTCTGGAGAAGTTACCCTAGCAAAACAGGTATTACAAAATGTAAAGGACGTGATTTTGGTAGAATCAATGCCGATAAGTCATGATCATCGTCCCCTACTGCGTGTTATATCTCAACCAGGCACAGAACCAGGAAAGGATATTGCAGCCGCATTAATTCGGGGAGGATTTAATTTATATGAAATGCGGCGGGTTAGTGCTAGTTTAGAAGATGTATTTTTACAACTAACAACCGAAGAGAAAAATTTACTTCCCCCAGCAAAAGAAACACCAGAAACTATACCAGAAACTATACTAAAAAACTCACCAGAAACAGAAGGAGAAAACGCATAACATGGGTATCATCATCGCTAATATAATTGCCATTTATCGCCGAGAATTACAAAGTTATTTTGTATCACCCTTAGCTTATGGTATAGCTGGCATCTTTTGGTTTATTTCTGGCTTATTTTTGGTGATGATTTTAATAGGTCCAGGGGGAATTTTGCCCACAGTTGCAGATTTAGATATCCAAGGACAACAATTAGGAGTACCCGTTCCGCCCATAGATGTACCCTATGAATTTATCCGGGCATTTTTAGATAGAATCAGTTGGTTATTATTGTTTATTTTACCCATACTTTCAATGGGACTTTATGCGGAAGAACGCAAACGGGGAACATTAGAATTATTAGCCACATCACCAGTTACTAACTGGGCTGTAGCCGTAGGTAAATTATTAGGAGTTTTAACATTTTTTATGACAATGGTATTACCGTTACTCGGATTTGAAACCCTAGCCATTAGCGGTTCTAATCCTGCCATGTCTCCAGTTATTCCTATTCTTGGTCATGTAGGATTAATATTATTAGCAGCAGCAATTTTATCATTAGGAATGTTCATTTCCTCCTTAACAGACAGCACACTGTTATCAGCTGTCCTTACCTTTTTTGTGGTTATATTACTATTATTAATAGATTCCATATCCAAAGCTATACCCGGTCCGGTGGGAGACAGTTTAGCTCATCTATCCCTACTCAAACATTACAACACATTAATTCAAGGAATTTTTGATAGTAGCGCCTTAATTTTATTTGTTAGTTACATTATTTTAGGAATTTTCCTCACCGCCCAATCAATAGATGCACTGCGTTTTCAACGTCAATAGTTAGGAGGTGACAGGTGACAGGTGACAGGTGACAGTAAAGAAGTTTGTACCAATTACCCATTACCAATCACCAATCACCAATCACCAGTCACCAATCACCAATCACCAATCACCAATCACCAATCACCAATCACCAATAATGAAAAAAATACCTAAAAAAAATTTCGCTAACCTACTATTTTTGTTGGGTCCATTCTTATTAACTCTGGGTTTAACAGTCGGGTTAATTTCAGATACATGGGGTATATTACCTCTAGTATTTATCATAGCAGGTCTTTTGATTTGCATTGTTTGGGTATTTTTCCAAGCCCAAAAAAATCAATTTTGGAAACAACGTTCTACCGTATCTACAACTAACGCCTTAGTGGCAACTTTGGCAGTATTAACAATATTAGGATTAATCAATTTTTTAGGTACACGGTATCAGTTAAGATTAGATTTAACAGAAACTCAATTATTTACCCTCGCACCCCAATCTAAAGAATTACTGCGTACCTTACCCAAACCTGCAAAAGTCTGGTTATTTACCAGAGAACAAAATTTGCAAGATGAACAATTACTAGAAAATTATCGTCGTCAAACTCCTAAGTTTAACTTTGAATATATCGACCCTCAAACCAGACCAGGACTAGCAGAAAAATTTGGTGTGAAAGCTTTTGGCGAAGTTTATTTAGAATTTGATAATAAGCGCCAATTAGTACAAACTGTCAATGAATATGAACGTCTATCAGAAGTAAGATTAACTAGCCGTTTACAACAAATAACTAGTAACAATACAGCTAAAGTTTACTTTCTGCAAGGTCACGGTGAACTAGAATTTACAGATGCTAAAAATGCTATTTCTCAAGCTATTCAAGGATTAGTAGACAAAAATTTTACAGCTTTACCTCTGAGTTTAACAGAACAAACTACAGTCCCTGAAGATGCTGCTGTTGTTGTCGTCGCTGGTCCAAAACGAGAGTTATTAGCAGGTGAAGTTACAGCTTTACAAGATTATCTCAATCGTGGCGGTAATTTAATGTTAATGGTTGACCCTAATACTGACCCAAAAATTGATGACTTATTGCAAGATTGGGGTGTAAAATTAGATAATCGTTTAGCTGTTGATGTTTCTGGAACAACTTTAGGACTAGGACCTGCTGCACCTGCTGTTACAGAGTATGGACAACATCCCATCACTAAAGATTTTGGTAATGGTATTTCTTTCTATCCCCTCGCACGTCCTATTCTCATTGAACCAATTCCTGAGATTCAATCTACTCCTTTACTCAGAACTAAATCATATCCTAATAGTTGGGCAGAAAGTGACCAACAAAACGAAAATTTAGAGTTTAATGAAGGTCAAGATTTAAAAGGTCCTTTAACTTTAGGTGTAGCATTAACTAGAAAGCTATCATCCCCATCTCCCACATCTACCCCATCTCCCACCGCTTCCCCATCTCCCACACCTACCCCCACACCTACCGCTTCCCCATCTCCCACATCTACCCCCACACCTACCGCTTCCCCATCTCCCACACCTACCCCCACACCTACCGCTTCCCCAACTGAGGAAAATTCTCAAAATCACAGCAAAGAATCTCGCTTAGTAGTGTTTGGAAACTCAGATTTTGCTAGAGATGGTTTATTTCAGCAACAATTAAATGGAGATGTATTTCTCAACTCAGTAACTTGGTTAAGTCAAGAAGATCAACAACCGCTTTCAATTCGTCCCAAAGAACAAACAAATCGCCGCATCACCATGTCAACTGCAAAAGCAAATTTATTAAGTATTTCTTCTTTGTTGCTTTTACCTTTCATTGGTTTAGCTACTGGCGCTATTATTTGGTGGAAAAGAAGATAATTGATAATTGATAATTGATAATTGATAATTGATAATTGATAATTATGAATTTATCTACCTGTTTCACCTGCTTCCTCTTCTCTGTCACCTGTCACCTGTCACCTATTTCCAAATGAAACGCACAACTTTAACTTTAGTAATTTTAGCCTTGGGTTTAAGTGGTTTTGTCTATTTTGATGAAATTAGACGGAAAAATCAACCACAACAATTTGCACAAAATCACCTCAATAAAATAAATCAGGTAAATCAGCAAAATCAACAAACTCAGACCACTAAACAACAGATTTTCTCATTTAATGTTGAGGATGTTCAATCTATAGATATTAAAACGAAGGACTACACTTTAAATTTAGAACGGAGTCAGAAACTAGAAGCGCCAAAATGGTCAATTAAATTACCAAAATCTCCTAACCCAGAACCAGCAAAAGAGGCTATAGTTTCTTATTTAACGGATTTATTGGTTAAAGGTAAAAGTGAAAGTAGTGTATCAATTTCACCTAATCAATTGAGTGAATTTGGTTTAGATAAACCTCAAGCGACTATTGATATTAAACTGAAAAATCAAAAAACGCATCAAGTAATTTTAGGGAAACCTAATTTTAACAATACTTTCTTATACGCCCAAGCTGATCCTGTGATCGACAATAATGGAAATACTCAGGTTTTATTAGTTTCTAAAGATTTCGCTAATGCTGTCAATCGGGAATTATCAGAATGGCAAGAAATATCTCAAGCATCTGCTAACAAACCTAATGAACAAAACACTGAAAAATCTGGTAAACAACCCAGTGAGGAAGGTGCTAAACAAGCTGAACAAGATACTAAATTAGACCTTGTACCAATACCCATAGATCCTAATCCTGCCCATACTAAATAATTAATATAGGAATCCGGTTTGGTTTCTGTTCGCGGTAACGTGGCGAAGCCATATCTATTTGTTTAGGGAGGGAATAGGGAAGAGGGAGTAGGAAATAAGTAATAATTCATAATTATCAATTATCAATTATCAACTATCAATTACCAACTATCAACTATCAACTAAAATGAACCCAACAGCAACTTTACTGATTTCTTGCCCTGATCAAAAAGGATTAGTCGCAAAATTTGCTAATTTTATTTATGCCAATGGTGGTAATATTATTGATGCTGATCAACATACAGATTTTGAAGCTGGTTTATTTCTCACTCGTATAGAATGGCTGTTGGATGGTTTTAATTTACCAAGGGATTTAATTGGTGCTGCTTTTAATGCGATCGCCCAACCTTTAGGCGCTAAATGGGAATTACATTTTTCTGATACTGTTCCCAGAATTGCAATTTGGGTAAGTCGTCAAGACCATTGTTTATTAGATTTAATTTGGCGGCAAAAGGCACAGGAATTTAATGCAGACATACCTTTAATTATTAGTAATCATCCCCATTTACAGGAAGTTGCAGCACAATTTGGTATTGATTATCATCACATTCCCATTACTAAAGATAATAAACAAGAACAGGAAATAAAGCAATTAGAATTACTGCGTCACTACAATATTGATTTGGTAGTTTTGGCTAAATATATGCAGATAATAACTGATAATTTTATTCAGCAATTCCCGCAAATAATTAATATTCATCACTCATTTTTACCTGCATTTATTGGTGCGAATCCCTATTATCGAGCTTTTGAAAGAGGTGTAAAGATTATTGGCGCAACTGCCCATTATGCAACTGTTGATTTAGATTGTGGTCCAATTATTGAACAGGATGTAGTTAGGGTAAGTCACCGGGATAATGTAGATGATTTGATTAGAAAAGGTAAAGATTTAGAGAGAATTGTTTTAGCTAGGGGAGTGCGATCGCATTTACAAAATCGCGTTTTAGTCTATGGTAATAAAACCGTAGTTTTTGAATAAATAACAGAGTTTTACTCCTGACTCCTGACTCCTGACTGCCCCTACGACTCCTGCAATATCGTTAACAGTCAAAATGCAGACTTTCATGAAATACTAGTTTCAAGTCTTATTGTTAACGACAAATGAAACAGCTAAAGTCACGTTCTCAAGATTTACGCAGCTTATTTGAGAACAGTATTACCATAGAATATGTAGCCGAACCTCTCAAAGCCGTCAAAGCTGATGCAGATATGAGAGAAATTATAAATTGGATGGAGTTGCAGGATTTTGATGTCGTCGGAGTGGAAACAGAAGATAGTATTACAGGTTATGTAGAACGTTCTACTTTAAGAGAAAATTTACGAGAAAACCAATCGGGAAAATGCAGCGACTATCAACAAGTGTTTCATCCTCAAGAACTCATTGCTATGTCTACACCCTTGATGAAGTTGTTGCCAATTCTGCAACAAAAATCCAGATTATTTGTATTAGACTGTAATAATGTTAGTGGCATTATTACTTGTGGTGATTTGCAGAAAGCACCAGTCAGAATGTTGCTGTTTGGGTTGGTAACGCTGCTAGAAATGAATTTGTTACGACTGGTGCGGCTGTATTATCCCCAAGATTCATGGCAAAAAGTTCTTAAACCTGACCGCTTAGAAGCTGCTCAAAAATTATGGCGTGAAAGTCAAGAAAGAAATGAAGCCACAGATTTATTAGATTATCTGCAATTTTGCGACAAGCGGGAATTGGTATTAAATCAACCTGAACTGTTTGATAAATTGGGGTTAAAGTCAAAACGATCTGGTGAACGCTTTCTCAAATCTGCTGAAAATTTGCGGAACCGTTTAGCACACGCTCAAAATCTAGTCAATGGTTCCTCTTGGCAAGATTTGATTTCTTTGGCTGAAGGTTTGGAACGTTTATTAATCCATTGTGAAGAAATTGAATCTTAACGTATCCAGGAAATAGCAAATACTTTCTGATGTCAGTATAGTTAAAGGAAAGCACTAATGAAAAATTAAGAATTTATACAGTTAATATGTCTAAACAATTGCCTCCATCAAGTGATTTAACAAAATTGCCTACAGAAGCCGAAAGAGAAGAACAACTGATACAAGATGTCCTGCTTTTGTTGGAAAATATGGTTTACAGAGAGGAAGCAACAGTTAAGCTGATCTTGAATTGTCTCTATGATGCTGGGTCAACTAATTTGATTAACCAAAAGTTCCAGTCTCGCACTCTCAATAGAACCCTGAAATGGATTTCCAAAATGTCTAAACCTGCATTCAGAATGATTGCTTGGCAATGGTTTAAGAAGAATTGCCCTAAATTGATCACAGATTGGTTGCGAAGCCAAATTCAGTTTAAAAAAGTTGAAACCCCAAAAGTAGAGATAGTAGTAGAAGACCAACGGACTAAATTAAATTCTCTTGATCAAGCTCAAAATCAGATGTATGAAGTCAAACAGCTTCGCTCTCAAGTTAAGTTGTTAACTGGTGTTTTAGTGGTAGTAGTGACAGTGTTAACTGGCAGCTTTGTTTGGGCTGGTTATTTATTAGAGCGATCGCATTTACAAGTAGTAGAAGAATTACAAACTCAGGTAAAAACTCTTGAGGCTAGTGTGAATAAGCATTAACTTGATACTTACTGTTGACATTTGTCAATTAATGTCAATGCTTACTCCAGTCAAATGTGTTTTGGTTTGAAGCAATAGTTCTGCGCCAGGCTGTTCTTCCTCTTGCAAGATTCAGCATTTTTTGTTCAACTATATCAGGTAACTGCTCCCAGGACAGGTCTCCTGTTATCTGTCACAACTTTTGACCTGTATAAATTGAGCGCACCTCACCATTACGGCGGATAATCGCCTCACCGTTACTTACGTCTACTAGCGTCCAACCAGTAGCACCAATATTTTCTCCCAGGTTAATCCGGCGAGTCACACCATCAATTTTGAACAAAGCCGCAGATTTGCTACCTAACTCTAACAATCCTTCCAACTCGGCTGAATAGGCGGGTAAATACACCTGTTGGGTAGTTGTGGGTGTAGTTGGTAATGTTTCTGGTTTCGGTAATGATGCAGTTGCGATCGCCGCAGGTAGTTTTGGTGGTGCTGTAGCTGGTAGCTTAGAAGCATCTGCCCGCTTCACAGTTGTCGGTGAATTTTTTGCTGTTAGGGGCTTGGTTGCTTGTTGCACATTACTAGGGGAATCTTTGACAAACCCAGGTGGTGATACCTGCGCTGACATTGGGGAAACTTCTGGTAATGGGCGTATAGCTGGAGGTGCTTGATAAACAGGAACATGAACATATATTCTCTCTACCACATTTGTCACTCGACTGGGAGCAGGTGGGGCATTGTTAGCAGCCACTGGTAGGGGTAAAGTGCCAATAGGTTGGTTACTGGGCAAAGGCAAAGCGTTTGTTTGCTGGGGATTAACATCACGTAACCCAGATTTAGCAGGTGTTTGATCATTGCTAGAGCCTTGCTGGTCTATCACTGCCAAAGCCTGCAACATATAATTAACTAATTCACCATGAGGATCTGGTTGTACAGGTACTGGTGATTTTACCTGATCTGTTGGTGGTATGTGTGGAGTAAATTGGGCAGTGATATTGGTGAATAATGTCGGCTGTGCTAGGTAGACTGAACCAACCATTGCCACACTTAAGGTTAAGCCTAACACGAGCAGGTTGCCTAATCCACCGCTGTGCTTTTGATTTCTTTTCCTAATTGCAGTGACAGAGGGAGGATTTAAAACCAGTGTACTTGGTTGCGGCTTTTGGATGGGCGCGATCGCTTTGGTTGCTCGGTGTACTGTCTGTGTCAAAACAACTTCTTGCATCTTCACCGCCACTGTTTGCTTATGTGGCACATATTCTGTTCTGATGGTTTTAGCAGGGCGCTTTCTACCACAATCTAGTATGTTGTCGATATCGGTGAAGAGTTCATCTATCAAGCCTTCAGCGTAAGTCTCTATCGACAGGGCTTCACTGGGGAGTAAGTCCTCTAGTGCTTCAGAAATCATTAGATGGGTGCTGGCTTCTGTTATCATAGACATTTTCTTTGTGGCTGCTAGAAAGGGAAAGGAAACCCAATGATGTCCGGGAAATCACTTTCTTTAAATTACACCACTAACCTTAATTTGGCAGTAATTTGGCAGTAATTTGGCAGTGGTATTAAATTTTACTGTGATTTATAAATGATTCAGAATTTTACTTCAAAAATCTCTGTAGTCCATCATACTGATCCCCCACCCTATACTATACCCATCCTTAATGAATTTTTGTATCTGCTAATAAGGAAAACTCATTCTGCTCCTTGTTTTTACGGATTTCTAAATAAATTAACAGAGCATTGATATCCGCAGGATTAACACCACCAATTCTTGCTGCTTGCCCAATTGTCAAGGGTCTTACTTTCGCCAGCTTTTCTCTGGCTTCTTTGGAAAGAGTATCAATTGCTGCATAATCTAAATCTGCTGGCAATGTTCGATTGGCTTGACGAGCTATTTGCTCAATTTGGTTTTGCTGTCTGGCTAAATATCCAGAATACTTGATATCTATTTCCGCCCCTTCTTTTTCCGCTTGGTTGAGACTGGCGTTACCTAGTGCGTATCTTTCTAAATCTACATAGTGTATTCCCGGACGACGTAGCAGGTCAGCGAGGGTGATTGAACCTTTGATTGCTTGTTGAGTTTCTTGGGCGATCGCTCTCCCTATGTCTTCATGCTCTTTAATTCTAGTCGAATGCAGTCTTTCTTTTTCGGCTATAATTTGCTCTTGTTTTCTCGTAAATAAATCCCACCGTCTGTCATCAATTAAACCAATTTCCCGCCCTAATGGTGTCATCCGTTGATCGGCATTATCTGAACGCAGCAATAAACGATACTCTGAACGACTCGTAAGCATACGGTAAGGTTCACGCAAATCCTTGGTACACAGGTCATCAACTAAAGTCCCGATGTAACTTTGTTCACGTGGGAAAATAATCATTTCCTGCCCCCGCACAAACCGCACCGCATTTACACCCGCTACTAAACCCTGGGCAGCAGCTTCTTCATAACCGGTTGTACCGTTAATTTGTCCTGCACAAAACAACCCTTCTACTTTCTTGGTCATCAATGAGGGATAACACTGGGTTGCAGGTAAATAATCGTACTCTACAGCATAGGCAGGACGCAACATAAAGCAGTTTTCCAAACCGGGAAGACTCCGCAGCATCAGGATTTGCAAATTTTCCGGTAAACCAGTGGAAAAACCTTGAATGTATAATTCTGGTATATCTCGTCCTTCTGGTTCAATGAAGATTTGATGACTTTCTTTATCTGCAAAGCGGACTATCTTATCTTCAATACTCGGACAATAACGGGGACCCTTGGCATCAACCCATCCACCATAAACCGGGGATAGATGCAAGTTTTCTTCAATTAAGCGATGGGTTTCTTTAGTAGTTCTTGTCATGTGACAGGGAATTTGTTCCCGTTCTACCCACGCTTGGGGGTCAAAACTAAACCAGCGAACTTCCTCATCTCCTGGTTGCAGTTCCATTTTACTGTAATCTACAGACCGCTTATCTACCCTTGCAGGTGTACCGGTTTTTAATCTTCCGGTTTCAAAACCCAAGCGGTTAAGGGTGTCTGTTAAACCTACGGCCGCAAATTCACCTGCGCGGCCAGCTTCCATTGACTTATTACCTACCCAAATTCTCCCACCTAAAAATGTACCAGTGGTTAAAATAACGGCTTTACATTCAAAAGCGACACCAAAATAAGTTTCTACACCTATTATTTCATCATTTTTTCCTAAGATTAAATCTGTCACCATGCCTTCACGAATTGTCAAATTTTCTTGATTTTCGACAATTCCTTTCATGACTGCTGCATATTCGCGCTTATCGGTTTGCGCCCGTAATGCCCAAACTGCTGGACCTCTAGAAGAGTTGAGAATGCGTTTTTGTAAATAGGTGCGATCGGCCATTTTCCCAATTTCCCCACCCAAAGCATCTACTTCGTGGGTAAGTTGGGACTTAGCCGGTCCACCGACTGCGGGGTTACAAGGTTGCCAAGCGATTTTATCCAGGTTAAGGGTTAACAGCAGAGTGCGACAACCGAGGCGAGCAGTAGCTAAAGCTGCTTCACAACCGGCGTGGCCTGCACCCACTACAATCACATCATAAGCGTCTTGGAATTGAACAGCATTTTGCATGGTCATAAGTAGTTAGGAATTAAAAGTTAAATGTTTAAAAAGTTAGTTACTGTGGGTATTTTAGCGTATATTTGGGTTAGTTGTCAGAATCAGGATGTCCAGGATTTAAGGATTTACAGGATGTAGTTCTGGAATGTTCATATAAAATCCGATAATATTTAGATGATATCTTTTGTATGTACAATCAACTGAAATCATGAAAATTAATCAATTAAGCTACTATGACCGTGAACTAGAGTGGCAATTAGAACCAATTACTTTTTCTGATTTAACGCTTTTAGTTGGTATTTCAGGTGTAGGAAAAACTCAAATATTACAATCTATCATTGCTTTACAAAATATAGCTAATGGCAAATCATTGAATGGTGTCAAGTGGAAGATTTATTTTACAGCCAATAACGGTATAGAATATTATTGGAGTGGAGAATTTGAAACACAACAGATTTCATTAACTCTTTTAGATGATGAAGAGAATAAAGAAAATAAATTTAGAATCATCAGTGAGGTTCTATTAGCAAATGATAAGAAGATTATTCAAAGAGATCATCAAGAAATTAAATTCCATGATTTAACTCTACCAAAATTATCCCCCTTTCAAAGTGCAGTAGCAATATTAAGTGAAGAGGAAGATATTTCGCCTGTACAAGACAGCTTTAATAGTATAATATATAGTGATCAATCAATTTCTATAAATACATTTCATTTTATCAAGTATGCTCCATTAACCAAAAAATATTCATCTTTGAATTTAGATGATCTTCAAGAAAGTAATTTACCAACTCAAATTAAACTAGCGTTAGCATACAATCACTTTCCAGAAGTATTCAATCAAATCAAAGACAACTTTAGAGATATTTTTGTCCAAGTTGAAGATATAAAATTAGAGCCAGATCAAGACGAAGATTTACCTAAAGTTATAGCAGAATATCCTTTGGTTAATATACAAGAAAAAGGTGTGAATAGATGGATTAATCAGCACCAAATTTCTTCAGGAATGATGAGAACACTAATGCACATCAGTGAACTGTATTTATCTGCGGAAGGAACAGTAATTTTAATAGATGAATTTGAAAATAGCTTAGGTGTTAATTGTATTGATATTCTCACTGAATTAATTTTAGAAAATAGAAACTTGCAATTTATCATTACCAGTCACCATCCCTACATTATCAATAATATTGGGATGGAACATTGGAAAATCATCACCCGCAAAGGTGGGGTAGTAACTGCTAGAGATGCGAAAGATTTAAACTTAGGAAAATCTAGACATCAAGCATTTATGCAATTAATGAATCTTGAGGAATACAAGGAAGGAATTACAGCATAATGAACCTTTATTTTCTTGTAGAAGGTAAAAGAACAGAAAACAAAGTTTATCCAGCTTGGTTAAAACATCTTTTACCAGAATTACAACAGGTTAAAAATTTTGATGAAGTAGATAAAAATAACTTTTATTTGTTCAGTGCTAATGGATATCCTTCCATAATTTATGATCATCTTCCTAATGCTATTTTAGATATTCAAGAAAATGGAAAATATAACTATCTTGTGCTTTGTTTAGATGCGGAAGAAAATACAGTTAGTGAAATTAAACAAGAAATTTACGATTTTCTGAAAAGAGAAAAACCAGACATGGATAATATTGAAATGGTAATAATTATCCAAAATCGTTGTTTAGAAACTTGGTTTTTAGGAAATCGTAAAATATACACTAGAAACCCGCAGGATAAACCATTATTAGAATATACTCGTTATTATGATGTTTCGATAGATTGTCCTGAACTAATGGGACAATATCAAAATTTTAACACTCATGCTAAATTTCATGAAGCATATTTAAAAGAACTCTTTCGAGTAAAAAATATTTACTATTCTAAAAGAAATCCTGGTGATGTAGTCAAACAATTCTACCTACAGCAACTAATAGATAGGATAAAATCTGAAAATACCCATCTTCCTACATTTCAGACTTTTATAGAATTTTGTAGTTTAATCAGGTTAAAGTTATTACAATAGTAAAAATTCCAACAATAAATCCTGATTTCCTGATTTAGTTAATGTTGAACTAACATATTTTTGATATAGGATAAAATCATCAATATCAAAAATATCTTCAACCATGAGACTCCAACCTAAAACCAAAAAATATTTAATACAAATTTCATTAACTACCCTGATTATCTTCCTATTTTCTAGTACCTTTACTATCCTCTATCTTAGATATAACCAACCGGTGCCGAACTTTATCACTATCCGCCAAAATAATCCTGAGTCATCAGTATCAAGATTTATTCCCAATCAGCAATTAGACGCACAAAAAAAGTTTTTAGATACTATAAATTACCAATTACAAAATCTTCCCCAAACTAACACCTATGAATATATCTTACTTCGTGCCTATGGTGCAATATTTATTAATCAAAATCCAGAAATTAAACTGCCACCAAAAGTCATTGTAGATAATGAACAGGATACTAAACAAATTCAGGATAATCTACAATTAACCCTAGTTGAAGGTACACAAGAATGTTACCTGCAAAAAGCCGCCGCAGATGCGTTTAATCAAGCCAGAAATATCATAGATATACCTTTAAAATCTGGTTATTCTGGTGATTGTACACGTAGTTTTGCTACCAATTTACGATTTTGGCAGAAATATACAAATAACCAAACTTTAGAACAAGTAAAACAAGGAAAAGAAACTAATATTCTCAGTGTAGTTGCACCTCCAGGAACTTCACAACATCTCTGGGGTTTAGCACTTGATTTAAGAGTATCTAACCAAGAACAAAGAGAAGCATTAAACCAAAATGGTTGGTTTCAAACTGTTGCAAAAGATGTACCTCACTGGACTTATCTGGGTTGGGATGAAGAGAGTTTACCAAAATTTGGTTTACAGGAAAAAATAATAAGCGGTATTACTTATTGGTTGACACCAATTTAAGTAATTAAAACATAATTAAAACATAACTCAAACATAACTCAAACATAACTCAAACATCAAAATACCAATGAGATTTTCACGGTACATCTATATAATAAAAATCGGCATTTTTAGCAATTTCATCAAATCCTTGTAAGTAGTCTTTAATCACATATTTTATTTTTTCTAATGCTTCCTGTTCTGTATCACCTACAGTCCAGCATCCGGGTAATGCAGGACACCAAATAGCATAGACTTGATCTATTTTGTTCAACTTAACTTGATAGCGCATATCCTACATTTTCTGGTAACTGCTATACTCCTAATTCTATAATCTTTATTAAGTTTAAAAGGAATCCCTTGATACTGTACTAGCGAAAACTGTGATCAAAATAGGATAAAAGTGTAAAACTAATCGTCAGCATTCAGCTATCAGCAAGACCCTGAAACCATCAATAATAGGTTGTAAATTGCTATTATTAACACTGGTGTAATTTGACAAACCGAGAGCATCCTTGTTATTAACTCAATCTCTATCTAGAGAATAGCTGATTACTGATTACTGATAGCTTTTGTAAATGCCATTGTAGATAATAATTATTACAATAAAATAATCACACCACTTTAATTTGGAGTTCTCACAGTGGGTTTATTTGATGATTTAAGTCGGTTTTTAGAAGCACGTTTAGAAGAATTTTTGCGAAATAACCCCCATCTGGAGTTAGAAATGCTGTCAGAACAGCTACGAGAGCAAGAAGATGATACACTAAAATTGATTGCAGATTTAAAATTACAGGAAAAGCGATCGCAAGATGAAATACTAGAAACAGCACAGGAAATACAACGCTGGCATATCCGTGTCCAAAAAGCCAAGTCCGCAGGTAGAGAAGATTTAGCCATACCAGCGCAAGCAAGAGAAGACGCACTTTTGCGGGAGGGAAATCAAAAATGGGGACAAATGCAAGGTTTAAAAGAACGCATTACCCAATCTCAAGAATTACTACGCAAAATTCAACAGCGTCGTCAAGAAGTCCAAGCAAAAGCAGCAGAAGCGCAAAAAGCACGCGCACAAGCCCAAACTCAGCAACGTTTAGAAACTAATACTTGGCAAGCTCCAGCTAGTAGTTATTCTAGCCAGTTTGATGATTTAGAAGAAAAGTTTCGTCGTTGGGAAACGCAAGATGAGTTGGAACAAATGAAACGCAACATGGGTAAATGATTTAGCATAAAGGATGGAATTTAAATGTTATAATTTCATCCTTAATATGTTATTAACTCTTGATAATTTACAGCATAAAATTTAATTCTTGAAAAAATATTTAATTTAGAAATTACAACTTGATTTTTTGAAAGATTTTCACTAGATTTAAATTAGATTTAACAGCAGATCGCAGATCAATTAGGTACATAATTTAAATTGAAACCTGTACACAAAGCTGGTTTTAATGCTGACCCCTGACTCCTACTGTAATTAGTTAGATGTTTTTATCAGATTTTTCTGTTTCCTTTCCACAGGTATTGAGCATTACTACTTATTCATCTTCACGACGTTTCAAATCATAACTGAGGAATGGAAAATAGTATCTTAGTAGACATTGTAGCCACTTTACAACGGTTATTTGTAGGTTACATACCCGCCGTTATTTTAGGTATCTTTGTTGGTTTTATTATTGGTATTAATGGCATAGTTTATCAGCTATTTAGTCGGTTATTCCAAATCCCAAATAGCATTCCTTCTATCGCCTTTTTACCTATTGCGCTGATTTTATTTAAGGAAAATGAAACCGCAGCTATTTTTGTGGTTTTTGTTGGTGTTCTTTGGGCAATAATTGTGGAAACTGCCACAGGTATTCATAAATTTCGTCAACAAGATAATAACTCTCGCGTAGCTATTTATTACATATTTAAAGCTTTAAGACTAGGTATGTGGATAGCTTGGTTTACAGTCATTGCTACAGAAATGCTTGCAGGTTCAAAAGGGTTGGGCTTTTTAGTTTGGAATGGTTATAAAGCCAACAACCCAAGATACATTATTGATGCTTTACTCTACATCGCTGTTATTGGTGTTTTTCTCGATCAACTGCTAGACTTAACTGGTAGTGTTCTTTACAAAATTGTTGGCGAAAAAAGTAAATCTTCTAAGAGTGAATAACTAATTATAACTGATTTATTTACTCATTATCTATTTCTCCGAATTGAACCTTGCCACCTTAATTTTTGTTGGGCAGAACGTTCACCTAAAGAACGTATTACAGTTAATTCAATCTCTACATTTGTACCAGAACTAAGAGCATCATTAGGTATTTTTAATTTCCCTAAATCCACAATAAATCGGTTATAATCACGAGTGACTAAGTTAGCAGGAATTTCCCCTTCATAAAAAGTTTGGAAATCAAAAGCACCGGAAAAGCTATCTTTTGCCCGATATTTTACTTTAAATTGAGTGTTGATTAAATCAGACCTTCCTGCTAAATCAACTATTTTCAAATTCAGATTTTTACCTGAACCAGAAAACTCGGACACTGATAAATTTGTGACTTCTTGTTGAGGAATGGCATAATTAACAGTGTACTCAGTTAATTGATCCTGAATTTTGGCATTACCATCAACCCACATATCTTCAGGAAAGTCAATTTCTATTTGTTGATTATCATTTAAAGTTAGTGTAACGTTTTGATTAGCAAAGTTAGCTATCGGTTTTTTCTCTTGCCAAATTAATTTAAACGTTCCTTCTAAACGCCGATCAAATTCTCGATATTCATCAGCAATTATAGAACCAGGCGCAAGTAAAGCTGTAGCACCTTGACGCAAATTCCATTTATTTTTAGAAAGGTTGAATTGTTGGGTTGCTAATTGAGAAATTGTGACTTTACGAGTTGGTGTATCATCTCTTAATGGTTCTTTGCTATTAATAATACTTAAAGTTCCTAAACTGCCACGTCTACCATCCCGGCCATCACTGCCATCAATTCCATTTCTGCCGTCGTAACAACGATAAACTTTAGTAGTACATTTATAGTCAGAAGTTCCTGATGTTCCTGTACATTTTTTTACTTCCCAACTCCTGCGACGACAGTTACAACCTGCTGTTCCTTGACCACCACGTCCACCGCGTCCACTTTCTCCCCCATTAGCACGGACAAAAATCTGTTTTAGGTCTGCTAAATTACTGTAATAAACGGTGAGAGAACCGCCATTTCCCCCGTCTCCACCTCTACCACCAACACCACCGTTAGCACCATCAGGGGCGTTAATATCTCTGTCTTCGTCTTCTTTATAGCCTCTACCACATCTGGGGCGAGAAGCGTCTTCCCCATATTCCCCATCTTCGCCATTTGTGCCTGAGAGATCAAGATTTATCGGTGAACCATTAGCTGTAATAGTTTGGTTTTGTCCGTTGCGGCCATCTCTACCGGCACGGCCGTCACTCCCTCTATATCCATTCTGATCATAGGATCTTCTGTCTCTGTCTCGATCATAGCGATCGCTAATTTTAAATTCTCCTTTAGTTAGGTTTTCTGCACAAACATCTACAGCGATCGCAGGTAAAAAGTTATAGCTATTTACTAAGCAAAAAGATACTAATATTGGTAGTTTTTTAGTCAAACTCTGAAGCATGGGAATTATATCTAAATTTCTTAGTTAATATACAACTGCTGACGTTCAATTTTGCGAATTTTCTCCCTAAAATTACATACAAAATGCTAAAAAAAGTGGCTCTGTTAACAACAGAACCACTGGTGTTTTTACACATTTAAGTAAAGTTATCTAGCTTGACCATGAGTAGAAACCGCATCAATGGGTCTCATTAGGTACAAGTTTAACAATTGCCAACCATGAGAAATGTAAATTGGCAGTTTTTGGAAGAATTGCAGGAATTTGGGTGTATTGGAGTTGGAAATTGCGCTCAATTTTTCGTTATTCTTGACACAAACATCCAAACGCTCGTAAAACTCTGGATTATCCACATCTAACATGACGGGGAAGACTCTTCCAGCAGTTTCATTAGTCTTCTTAATCACATAAATGTCGTATTCTCGTGCATCCAAACCTATAGCAGCATAGAAATCTTTACGCTGAATATCATTGAGATACATGGTAGCAAATACTGACAACAGGAAGAAGCGACTCCAAAGTTTAGCTTTCCAGTCATTGAGCATTTGGGGTTGCGCTCTCATGATGGCATCAAAGAAGTCACCATGACGGTTTTCATCCTGACACCAATTTTCAAAGAAGCGGAAAATTGGGTAAATTCTATCTTCAGGATGTTGTTCTAAATGACGATATATGGTGATATAACGCCAATAACCAATCTTCTCAGAAAGATAGGTAGCGTAGAAGATGAATTTGGGCTTAAAGAAGGTATAATTGCGGCTCTTGGTCAAAAACCCTAAATCTAAGGATAGATTAAAGTCTGACATTGCCTTGTTTAAAAACCCAGCGTGACGTGCTTCATCCCGTGACATCAAGTTAAAGCATTCAGCCAATACAGGGCTTTTATCTTTTAAGCGGCGGCCGAGTTCTTTGTAAAGTAAAAAGCCGGAAAACTCCGCAGTACAGGAACGTTCCAGAAATTCAATGAACAACTGGCGAGTTTCCCCATCAATATGATCCCAGGATTGTTCAAATTCGGCATCCCGGACAAAGTGATGGCGGTTATAGTCAACCCGGAATTCTTCAAGGATGGCTTTTAACTCGTCTTCGTTGACGGAGATATCCATCCGCGCCATTTCATCAAAATCGGTTGTGTAAAACCGGGGTGTTAAAAGGGTTTCTTTAGAGGGTACTTTCACCCCAGGACGCATTTCTTCAAAGCCTGGTTTTTTTAGGGAATCTACCATGTTTGCTTGCAGTGAGTGTCTTTCTTAATTTTGAACCAAGGACAATAATGACATTTGTATGAAATACAGTGTACCAAGGTCTAGGCGTGAAAAGGGAAATAAATCATTAAGAGTTGCAACAAATCTTTAGCTATTGCGGAATCAGAAGTTGAAAATTGGTAGTTAGTTGGGATCACTGATGCCAGTCTGGACTTTACTTGTTAAGTTATCATGAGTATTAATCAGCTTAAATAAATAAAGCAGTAGATAATACGAAGGCATTGGTGAAAAGTTAAGGAAAAGGAGAAATTGTTAAGGGTGGTATTTGCAGTGAGCAAAAATAGTGGGAAACTCAATTTAGACAAGTAATTTAGCGATTGAGATCAGCCATGAATGCCAGCAAAAAAAACCAATAATCGAGAGCAAAGTTGACTTTATTACGAGAATAAAGAAAGGAGCAGCAATTAAGGTAGAACAAGTATTTACAGATAGTTATGGATTGCGAGACTCTAATATACGTCTTGGTTCTGGCACTAAAAAGACTCCGTTAAAAATCAAAAATGTAGGGGTTTAGCGTTGCTAAACCCCTACCGTAAATCCCTACATTTATCGCACACTAAACCAAGAGCGTTTGCAACAAAGGTTTATCAGCATCTAACTGACCATTTCTCAACCATTCATCCATTTCATCAGGTGCTTGAGCTTGAGAAAGCTTTTCTCGTAAATAACCACCTTCGAGAATTTCCTTCTCTAATAATTCCTGAGAAATTTCCTCTAATAAATCGCGGTTATTTTGCAGAATACTCAAAGCAATGTGGTGAGCATTATCAACAATTTCCTTCACTTCGCGGTCAATTTCTTGCGTCATTTGCGGACTAATTGAACGTCGAGGATTGCCATAACCTTCAATAAACTGCTGTTGGACTTTTTCAAATGCAACGGGTCCGAGTTTATTACTCATCCCATAAATTGTAATCGCTCTTTCCGCTAAATCTGTAGCTTTTTGAATATCGTCAGCAGCACCAGTGGAAACTTTACCAAATACAATTTCTTCCGAAGAACGTCCACCTAATAAAGTGGCAATACGTCCACGAATTTCATCTTCTACCATCAAAAATCTGTCTTCTTCTGGCATTTGAATTGTATAACCCAAAGCACCTACACCACGAGGAACAACAGAGATTTTTTCTACTTTACCTGCTCCTGGCATTAATGCACCAACTATAGCATGACCGACTTCATGATAAGCAACGGTTTTTTTCTCAATTTCATTTAAGACACGAGAACGTTTTTCTAAACCGGCAATTAGTCTTTCGATAGCTTCATTAAAGTCAGCCATTAATACTGCTTGACGGTTATTTCTTGCGGCTAATAATGCAGCTTCATTTACTAAATTTGCTAAATCTGCACCGGCAAAACCAGGGGTACGAGTAGCAATAATTCCTAAATCAACATCTTCTGCTAATTTGACATTTCTGGCATGGACTTTAAGGATAGCTTCTCTACCAATTTTATCAGGTCTATCTACCACAATTTGACGGTCAAAACGACCAGGACGACGTAAAGCAGGATCGAGAACTTCAGGACGGTTAGTAGCAGCGATGATAATAACACCAGTGTTAGCATCAAAACCATCCATTTCTGTTAATAATTGGTTTAATGTTTGTTCTCTTTCATCATTACCACCAACGAAACCACCAGCACCACCACGAGATTTACCTAAAGCGTCTAACTCATCAATGAAAACAATACAGGGTGCTTGTTGTTTTGCTTGTTCAAATAAATCTCTAACTCTTGCAGCACCAACCCCTACAAATAATTCAATAAATTCAGAACCAGAAATACTAAAGAAAGGAACACCCGCTTCACCAGCAATAGCTTTTGCTAATAATGTTTTACCAGTTCCTGGAGGTCCAACTAATAAGACACCTTTGGGAATTTTTGCTCCTAAATTTGTGTATTTAGCAGCGTTTTTCAAGAAATCAACTATTTCTTCTAATTCTGCTTTTGCTTCATCCACACCTGCAACATCTGGGAATTTTACCCCAGTGCTACCTTCAGAATAAATCCGCGCTTTGCTTTTACCAACTGTTAATGCTGCTGGTCCTCCACCTTGACGACTCATTAAAAACGCCCAAATTCCAAAGAAAATTAATGGAGGAGCAACCCAACTTAATATAGTACCAATCCAGGCGTTTTCATTTGGTGGAGGTGCGGCAAATTCTACATTATTTTCCCGCAGAATTTTGGGTAAATCTAAATCAATAGCAACAGGTGTGGTTCTAAATACCTGTTCCACGGTTTTACCTTCAGGATTTTCGGTTTTGATTGCGTATTCAATGCGATCGCTCCCCACAACTGCTTTTTCCACTTTACCCGCTTTTACCTGATCAATAAAATCACTATAAGGAACTTGCTGCAATCGTGGTCCTAAAATACTGGGAACTATCAAATTCAGCAGCAATAACAAAGTTAGTAAAATTAGGAAGCTACCACCAAACTGTCGAATTTTTGGCGTTTTCATTTTGTTCTTATTATTATTATTTGTTTCTACAGGCATGATAATTTACCTCTATAAAATTTGCTCATTGCTAATGGCTCAATAATTGTCAATTATCAATTGTCAATTATCAATTAACAATTACCTCTCCTTTAAATTCAGAGTCTTGAAAAAGCGGAATCTTGGACTTTTTCCCCTTGAAAGAGGAGGTTTTAAACCTTGAATGAAACAATTATCAATTGTCAATTGTCAATTATCAATTTTGATGCTAATCTTGCTGCAAACTAACTGACCAATCTAAAAATAGCCGTAACTAGCAGAATTACTAGAGCATTTCCCAAAGAAAATTGGTATAATGCTATAGCTATAGGTATTAATCTACCAATTACATTCAGAGCTACTACGGTAGGAAGATGCACAAGTAAAGTTTTGTGTCTGATTCCTATTGTAGAGAATGTTCAGAATCAATCTTCAAGTCTAAATTCGTGTATACCCTACCAAAAAAATGTGTATTCCCGCACTTTTATGAAAAATCAACTATTCTTCTTGCTGAAACTACTTCTTTTGTCAACTGTCATCTCGTTTTTGATTAAGTATGCAGGACCAATGGTGTTAATCCCAGGTACATCATTAAACGCGCTGATTTTAGTTTTGTTGCCTACTGTAATTCTGATAACTCTCTTACTTTGGCGAATGCTAACACAAAACCAAAGTAGGGGCGAAGCATTCGGAAAATAGCCTGGGACAAAAATTTATAATTGCTCGCCCGAATACTTCGCCCGTAGGCTTTTTAAAGCACACCTGCAAACGTAATATTTGATCATCTACCAATTAATCAAATATTCTGACTACTGTACGGGTTTAGCAGTGCTAACCCCTACTGACTGTTAAATGACTACTAAAATTTCATCTCACCAAGGTTTGGGAGTTTAGTCTGTGAAACTTGGTCAATGGATAGGTTTAATCACCTTAGTTCTCTCTTTATATATATTGTGGCAACTGCGGGAAGTGCTGTTACTGATTTTTGCTGCTGTTGTGTTAGCAACTACCTTAAATCGGTTAGCACGAACTTTCCAAAATTTAGGCATAAAAAGTGGGTTTGCGGTTTTTTTGTCAGTGATGATTTTTTTAGCGGGTGTAATAGGTTTTTTCTGGTTAATTGTGCCACCTTTCGCCCAACAATTTCAAGAATTAACCTATCGAGTTCCCCAAGGTTTTGAACGTATTAATACTTGGATTGATGAACAGAGAACTCACATTCCTGAACAATTGGAAGTTCTTATTCCTGATATAAACAGTTTAGTTGCCGAAGCACAACCTTTAATTAATCGAGTATTAGGAAATTCTTTTGCTTTTGTTTCTGGTTCTTTGGTAATTGTCCTTAATATTTTATTAGTTCTAGTTTTAACTGGGATGTTTTTAGTTAATCCTAATGCTTATCGGAAAGTATTTGTGAGGCTATTTCCTTCATTTTATCGCCGACGGGTAGAGGGAATTTTAGATCAATGTGAGCTTTCCTTAGAAAGATGGGTATCAGGGGCTTTTCTTGCTATTTGTGTAGTTGGATTGATGAGCATGATCGGCTTATCGCTGTTGGGTGTTAAAGCTGCTTTAGCCTTGGGAGTTTTAGCAGGTTTTATGAACTTAATTCCCAACTTAGGACCAACTATGAGTGTAGTTCCAGCAATGGCGATCGCTCTTTTAGATAATCCTTGGAAACCTGTTTTTGTCTTGATTCTCTACTTTGTTATTCAACAAGTTGAGAGTAATTTTATCACACCGATAGTTATGGCGCATCAGGTATCTTTGTTGCCAGCAGTAACTTTAATTTCTCAGTTGTTTTTTGTGACCTTTTTTGGCTTTTTAGGATTATTTTTGGCATTACCTTTAACAGTTGTTGCTAAAATTTGGGTACAAGAAGTCTTAGTTAAAGATGTCTTGGATGAGTGGAAACATAATCATCATGATCATCATGTAGAAAATCAATTAGTGATGGTTTCTGAATCTTCTGATATTAATGAAACTGAGGAAATGGAACTTACAGCAGATGATGAAGATTAATTACAACATTCCAGCAAATAGATCCCCAAGTTCTGACAATTTTCATTTCACTTATAGGTTAATATACAACTAACATCTAGGGGTAATCAAGATGGTTAACACAGCAGTAAGAAGTCTCACTTTTGAAGAATACTTAAATTATGAAGATGAATCTGGGTTTAAATCTGAACTGGTTGATGGACAATTAGAAATTATGAATCCACCTACGATTGAACATTTTTTGATTTGCAAATTTTTGGAAAAAAATATAGATGTAGAAATTCAAACTTTAAGTTTACCTTGGTTGTGTTTTCGGGAAACTGGGGTGAGAACGAGTAAAAATAAATCGCGGTTGAGTGACTTGTGTGTGGTGACGGAAGAAGATGCGAAAGAACTGATAAATGCTTCTGCTGTGTTTGAGTCAGCACCATTATTAATTGTAGAAGTTGTCAGTCCAGAATCGGTAAAAAGAGATTATCGTTATCAAAGATCGGAATATGCTGCTTTAGGAGTTCCTGAATATTGGATAGTAGATCCTTTAGACAATAAGATTTCTGTTTTATTGCTAGAAGAGGGATTATATGAAGATACAGTATTTACTGCTAATGAAAAAATTATATCGCGGACTTTTACTGAATTGAATCTTACAGTTGAGCAGGTTTTGAATGCAGGTAAGTTGGTGTAGTCGGATATTGCATTGTCAGCATTTAAGCTAAATTAGAAATAACTTCCAGGAAATTTTTCAAAATTATAGATACATTATCACTTCGCCACACAGCAACAAGTTCTAATAATGGTGATTTTCCTTGTATAGAACGATAGATTACACCATGTCGTTGCAAATTTTGTACATTAGCTGGAAGTAGTGAAATGCCCATTCCACCCGCTACTAAACTCAGAACAGTTGATATCCATGCAGCTTCTTGTTTAACTTTTGGCTGAAAACCTGCATCTAGACAAAGACTATTAATTTGCTCACGCAAATTGTATAACAGGTTATTTGGTGGAAGAATAAACTGCTCATTTGCCAGTGCTGCAAGTGAAATACTAGTTCGTCTTGCGAAACGATGGTTTTCAGGTAAAACAATGACCAGTGATTCTTGAATAACGGGGATAAAACTGAAAAAATTATCATTATTGTGATTAATATTATCTAAATTATGCCTGTGAAAGAAACCTAAATCAATTTTTTTGTTTCGCAATTTGTCAATTTGCTCATAAGAAGCTAGTTCTTGTAAAATCAATTCTACTTCTGGAAATTTATCATGAAATGCTCTGAGAATTTCGGGTAGTTTACTATTGGCAATTGAGGTATTGATTCCTATATTTAATCTTCCTTTCTCACCCCGACTTAATCGTTGCCCTAATTCAATTGATTGTTCAACCTCATGGAGAATTTGACGGGCTGCTTGCAAAAACTCATTGCCAGCATCTGTTAATTTTAACGGGCGTTGGTGACGATCAAATATTTGAAATCCAATTTTTTTTTCCAGCCATTTTATTTGCTTACTCAGAAATCCCTGATCAATTTCCAGATATGCAGCAGCGTTTGTAAATCCCTGCTTATCATTTACAGCGATCGCATATTTCAGATGACACAGTTCGAGTTGATCCCAATTGGGCTTAGTCATAGAGCTAAATATACTTGTTTTATCGGCATTATGACTTTTTAGTCATGGAATGTTGCATAAATAAGATGATTGTATCATAGGTTTCTCGGATATCTTCAGAACAACACAACAACTTGTCACTGGAGAACCAAAAATGAAGCCTGAAAATAAACTGAGTCGGATGTTGATTGTCGGTGGAACTCACGGGAATGAGTTTACGGGAGTATACTTGATCAAAAAGTTTGAACAATTTCCTCAATTAATTAACAGATCCAGTTTTGAAACACTGACGTTATTGGCTAATCCTCAAGCGTTTACAGCAGTAAGACGATACATCAACAAAGATTTGAATCGCTGTTTTCTGCGCCAAAATTTAGAAGATTTAACACTATCTAGTTATGAGGATTTACGAGCTAGAGAGATTAACTATCTGTTTGGAAAAAATGGTCAAACTCCTGTTGATTTGATCGTAGATTTACATAGTACCACTACTAATATGGGCATAACCATAATTGTAGATAATGATGAACCATTCAATTTGCAATTAGCTGCCTATCTCAATTATATTAATCCTGCAATCAAGGTTTGTGGTTTGGGAAACTCTGGGCGAAGTTATAATTCACTGCGATCAATTGCTAGATTTGGAATTTGTATTGAGGTGGGATCTGTTCCTCAAGGTGTTTTGAATGCAAATTTTGTTCTGAAAACTGAAGCCATAATATACACAATTTTAGATTATTTGGAACTGTACAACCAGGGAAAAGTTCCATCTTTTTCAAATAACCTAATCTGCTACGAATATATAGAAAAAATTGATTATCCGAGAAACGAAAACGGAGAAATTCAAGCTATGATTCATCCTCATCTTCAGTTTAAAGATTATGAAGTTTTGCATCCCGGTGATCCTATGTTTTTAACATTTGATGGTCAGACAATTAGCTATGAAGGAAACTCTACTGTTTATCCAATCTTTATTAACGAAGCTGCTTATTACGAAAAAGGTACTGCTATGTGTTTTACCGAAAAGCATCAAATCACAATTTAGAAAAAGTTGGAAATGATTAATTCAAGGGTTAACACTTATGTCTAAATTTCCAGGTTGTTCTGAATGGGTAACACCTTTATTATTTATTTTTTACATAATAATATGGAGGTCGCCAATTAGTATTTCTGATACTATCACTTGTCACCGACTAAAGCAGGGATATGTGAATTGTCGCCTAGAACATAGTAATTTGCCTGCATTTTGGTCTAATTCAATTACTGAGTTTCAACTTTTAGGTACTAAGGTTGAAACACCATATAATTCGGAAGGATGTCAGATATCAACGCTATACTTAAAAACTAACCAAGAACACATCAAATTTTCTAATTATTCTTGTAACACTAGTCAGGCAAACATTGATGCTACGGAGCTAAATAATTTCTTGTATAATAATAGAAACTTATACTTACAAATTAACCGAGATCAGAAACCATTTTTGGATGTAATGATTTGGTTAGTTTTTTATATTCTTTTATGGTTTCTATATGTGTTATTTTGGTTCTCTATTTTTGGGGTTATCCTCCGTTTCTGGGATTGGCTGAAAATTAATAGATTTTAGATTTCAGAATAAATCCAAAATCCAAAATCTAAAATCCAAAATTAATTAAGCTGCTTGTGGCTGAACTAAATTTTCAATTCCTTGAACAACAGTAGCAGATTCAATTTTGTCACCAGCTTTAAGCTTATCTAAAATGTCCTTACCTTCAGTCAAATAACCAAAAACAGAATAACGACCATCTAAAAGATTACGTCCAGCAGGAGTTAATTCTGGTTCAAATAAAAAGAAGAAAACCTGAGAAGAACCACCATCTACATTACCTTCAGGACGTGCCATTGCTAAAGCACCAAAAGAAGAAAAAGGTAATACTGGCATATCCAGATAACGTCCAGCATCTTCCAAAGTAATACCATAAGTTGGTTCTTTGTCGCCTTCTACCAAAATTTCTAAAGGAACAGCCCGATATTTACCAGTTGCAGGATCAATAAAACCGACTTCTTTACCTTCAGGATCTCCTGTTTGTAATACATAAGATTCTTCAGAACGGGTAAATTCTAAACCGTTATAAAAACCCCGTTGCACCAAGTCGACAAAATTACCAGCAGTCACCGGGGCGCTATAACCATCTACCACTACAGTCAGATCCCCTTTATTGGTTTTAATGGCAATAGTAGCGCGGCCTTTAAGTTGAGGTAAATTACTAAACTTAGCAGGAACTTCAAAAGGAAATTCTGTCACCATTGACTCTTCTAACAAAGTCACAAGATTGAGTAATTTCGCTCTGCCTTCCAGAATAGGGTCCTTTTGTTTGTTTTTAACTACTTCTTGCAATTCTGCAATGCCAGATTTTAAATCAGCAATCCAAGTTTCGGCTTGGGGTTGGCGTTCTGCGGGAACGCTTGTTAAGATTTGGGAAGGTTTATCGAGAATCCGGGAAGCTTGGCTGAGGTCTCTGGAAACCGCCGCCCATCGCTTGTTGGCACGTAGTTGATTAGAAATATCTTCTAAACTAGCTTGCAGTTTGCGTACTGGTTGATTATCAATGGGCAGTGCATACCTTAACAAAGCTTTACCGTCAGTGATAGCGTTACCAGATGGCAGGGCTGCATAACTAAAGGAAGTCCACCCAGCAGTGCTTATGCCTACAAGTATTGTTACCAGCAGCATGGTCTTGAGGCTGTATTTCAGCCAGGATTTTATGAAGTTAAACATGGAATTTCTCAAATGCAGCATCAAATTGTTAACTGTATGAACTGGGAAGTAACCCATCATTCATCTTCCCATATTGCGGATTGGTAATGGGTAATGGGTAATGGGTAATGGGTAATTGGGTTATTTACCTTCCCTATTCCCTATTCCCTATTCCCTAATAACAGGTACAATAAATGCCGACTGTCTTCCAAAATTTGCAAGTTTCATGATCTCTAGTAATGACTTTCGACCCGGTGTTTCTATCGTCCTAGACGGGTCTGTATGGCGGGTGATTGATTTCCTTCACGTTAAGCCAGGTAAAGGTTCTGCCTTTGTACGGACAACTATTAAAAATGTCCAAACCGGCAAGGTTTTAGAACGGACTTTCCGGGCTGGTGAAACTGTGCCACAGGCTACTCTTGAAAAACTGACAATGCAACATACCTATAAAGAAGGTGAAGAATTCATCTTTATGGATATGGAAACTTATGAAGAAGGTAGATTAAGTGCTGCACAAATTGGCGATCGCGTTAAGTACCTCAAAGAAGGTATGGAAGTCAACGTTATTCGTTGGGGCGAACAAGTTCTAGAAGTTGAATTACCTAATTCTGTGGTTCTCGAAGTAGTTGAAACTGATCCTGGTGTGAAAGGTGATACCGCTACAGGTGGTACTAAACCAGCGAAGGTAGAAACCGGCGCAACTGTCATGGTTCCCCTGTTTATTTCTCAAGGTGAACGGATCAAGATAGATACCAGAGAAGATAAATATTTAGGCAGGGAATAAGCCGCTTTTTTGTGGATATCCCAGATCGATTTCCAGCCCTTGTCATCCAGCGAGGTTGGGGAAATGAACAATCTCCCGTAATACCCGGAAATCACACCAAATTTCTGGGTATTACCTCCTGAATTGGAGAATAAGATTCTGATTTACGGTTAGGTCGAGGTAAAAAATACTGTGCCATTAGATTTTAATGAAATCCGCCAACTATTAGCTACTATTGCACAAACTGATATTACCGAAGTATCACTGAAAAGCGATGACTTTGAGCTAACAGTGCGTAAAGGTGGAAATAATTCTGTACTGTCGGTGGGTCAAGCTCAGTTAGGTGGTATGGTTAGTCCAGGATTGACACCTGCACCAGCAACCCATACAGCACCCATACAATTACCAGAAATAGCTACAAGTCGTGATAATTCGGCTACAGCACAATCACCTTTAGCTGTTAACGCCGCCGCCTCTCGATTTATAGAAGTCCAGTCTCCGATGGTGGGAACTTTTTATCGCGCACCCGCACCAGGTGAAGCGCCATTTGTGGAAGTGGGCGATCGCGTTAAAGTAGGTCAATCAGTCTGCATCATCGAAGCTATGAAACTGATGAACGAAATTGAAGCCGAAGTCTCTGGACAAGTGATGGAAATTCTCGTTCAAAATGGCGAACCTGTAGAATATGGTCAACCTTTAATGCGAATTAATCCAGATTAATTATAGCAGCAGTCAGCAGTCAGCAGTCAGCAGTCAGCAGTCAGCAGTCAGCAGTTAGCAGTTCCAGAAGTCAAAAGTTCCAGAAGTCAACTGTTCTCAGAGTCAGCAGGAAAACCCTGTTGTAGTCGGAGTTTGATTATCAATTGATGTCCTCAGCACCCTGTTCATTGTTATGTTAACGACTATTTGCGATCGCTGCGCTACAACTTGAAAAGAAGTTGATCAAAATTAGTCAGTTGTCCTTTGTCAGTTCTTTTTGTTCTGGAAAAATCATCAACTACTGACTACTGTACGGGCGAAGCATTCGGGCGAACAATAATCAATTTTTGTCCAAGGCTATTTTCCTATAAGGGCGAAGCATTCGGGCGATAAATTATCAATTTTTGTCCAAGGCTATTTTCCTATAAGGGCGAAGCATTCGGGCGATAAATTATCAATTTTTATCACAGGTTATTTTCCGAATGCTTCGCCCCTACTTCGCCCCTACGACTACTGACTAAAGAGGATAATTTTCGTTAAAGCTTTTACGAGTTAGTGGTTGTTCTATTTCCACACCTTCACCACCTAAAACTTCTAATGGCTTACCATTGACTTCAATGTAAACTTTGGCGTTAGGATTTAAACTAGTAGCAGTGTAGACAACCTGCCCTACACGGCCAACCATTGAGGCACTACCCCCACCACTGGTAAAATCTTCTGATAAATTAACGTGAACTTCGTTATTGTCAGCTTTCAAACCTAGCAGTTTAGTACCTTGAGGAATAGTTGTTGAGTCTGTTCCTTCTGTTGGACCTGCTAACAAAGTTTCAAAAGCAGCTTCTAAAGCTTGGCTAGGTTGTGCAGCAGCAATTTTTATCGGCTGAGGAACTAATTCAAAGCTTGTTTCCGTTGGTTTGAGCCAATATATATTAGCAGTTTCTTCTTTCCCCGGCTGGGTAGTTAATGGCTGTTGTGGTTGTTTAATGCTTTGAGAGGGGTTTCCTGGTATGGGAGTTTGAGGAGTTTGGGAAGTCAACCAAGCTACCCCACCACTTACCGCCACCACCGCGGCTGAGACGGCTGCTATGACACCTGAAGAAATATTACGATTAGTTCTTTGTTGTTCATTCATATATAAAACCTGCTTGACAAAGGGCTGAAGTAGTGTTCAAGAGAGGAGTAGCCTGGCTAAATAAGATACGGATGCGTGGGTAGTTTCTTAAAATCTAGAGATGCCTTAATGTGTGAAAATTCTGCTGACTTTGTATTTTGCCTGTTTCAGCAATTTATCATCCTGCACCCAACTTTATCTTATCTTTAATTTTAGGTTCACATTTATAGACCGTCACATCAACTTTAATGTCAATCTCAACAATTCTTGAAATACGCACCCTCACAGGATAGATAGGTAAAATTATATTTCCATAAGTCAGTGTACAGTAACTATAAGTAAGTAGGTTTAATTAATTGTTAGATAGTGGAACAGGCTAGAAGCCTGTTGACGGGCAAGACTTGTACTGAGTTTATCGAAGTATGCCCATCCCACATTTTATATTTAATTGCAACCGACTACTTACTTGTCTGTCTTTTTGCTTGCTCCTTGAATCTATTCTTTAATATCTTTAATATATTAATCAATTTCTCAATGGCAGTTTCCTGAAATTTGTGGGTACATATTTACACAACTTCAATTTTCGTGAAAATATTTAAATTTCCCAGTCTTTTCGCCAGTCTTTTCGTTTTAACTTTCTTGTGAATCCTCAAATCAAATACATATTATTGGCAGGCAATATGCCTGCCTCACAAGAGTTTAATTTTATCCCTCTACTGCTTCTTCTCTACTGCTTCTTTAATCCATTGTTGTAATATATTTACAACTTCGTCAATGGCAATTTCTTGAGATTCACGGTTTGCCCGTTTTACTACTTCTACTTTACTATTAGCAATGGCGCGACCTGTAACAATTCTAAAGGGAATGCCAATTAAGTCAGCATCTTTGAATTTTACACCTGCTCGCTCATTACGATCATCAAGTAAGGTTTCGACACCTGCTTTATTCAGTTCTGTGTAGATTTTTTCGGCAATTTCTACCTGTTGGGTGTCGTTAACATTGGGAATGGAAATAATAGCGTGATAAGGTGCGATCGCTACTGGCCAGATTATCCCATCTTTATCATAGGACTGCTCAACCGCTGACTGTGCTAACCGGGAAACTCCTACACCATAACAACCCATCACTAAAGGTTTTTCTTCCCCTTGTTCACTGGTATAAGTTGCATTCATAGCTTGGGAATATTTTGTACCGAGTTGGAAAATGTGACCAACTTCTATTCCTCTAGCTGTTTGTAGGGTTTGGTTGGGGTCGTGTAGTGAGCGATCTCCCGCTTTTGCTTTCCGAATATCTACTACAATATCAGGTAATTTAAACTGCTCACCCCAATTTGCACCAACCACATGAAAATTGCTTTCATTTGCACCAGTGACAAAATTCTTTAACTCCACAGCGGTTTTATCAACCAACTGCACAAATTTAGAATTTACCTGTTTACTTCCCGCAATATAATCATCACCTAAATCGGGTGCAATATAACCTAAAGGTAAAGATTTTGCTGCCCAAGTTGCAATTATTTCATTAGTGGGTACACTCAAAGAAAGAATAGTTTTAGCACCAAATTTTTCAGCTAATTTAGTCAACTCATTTTGTAATTTGACATCATTAACTTCCTGATCACCGCGAATATTCACCAACACCAAAACAGTCAAACCGTTATCATAAACAGTTTGATATAAAACATTTTTGACAATTTGGGTAGGAGAACATTGTAAGAAAGCACAAACTTTTTCTATTGTGTCAGTTCCTGGAGTTTCCCGTTTTTCAAAAGTAGTAAAAGGTGAAGTTTCCGCATCCGCAGGTAAAGAAATTGCCTTTTCTACATTCGCTGCATATTTCCCATCTTCAGTATAGAGAACTTCATCTTCTCCCGCATCAGCTAACACCATAAATTCTGTCGAACCAGAACCACCAATAGCACCAGAGTCAGCTTCCACAGCCCGAAAAGCTAAACCAGAACGGCGCAGCATATTACTGTATGCTTGGTACATATCCTGGTAGGTTTTCTTTAAACTTTCCTCATCCACATGGAAAGAATAACCATCTTTCATGATAAATTCTCTACCCCGCATTAAACCAAAACGAGGGCGAATTTCATCACGAAATTTAGTTTGAATTTGATATAAATGCAGCGGTAATTGACGATATGAGCGAATCATATCACGGGCAACTGTGGTAATTACTTCCTCATGAGTAGGACCTAAACCTAGTTGTTGTTCCCTTCTATCAATAAGGGAAAACATGATACCTTCAGCTTTAGTATAAGTATCCCATCTTCCCGACTCCTTCCATAATTCAGAAGGTTGTAATTGAGGTAACAAACATTCTTGTGCGCCGGTGGCGTTCATTTCTTCCCGCACTATTTGGGAAACTTTTTGTAAAACCCGCCACATAAAAGGCAGATAAGCATAAATACCGCTACCGATGCGACGGATATAACCAGCCCGAAGTAAAAGTTTATGACTGGGAATTTCCGCATCTGCTGGATCATCCCGAAGTGTAACAAATAACATTTGTGATAGTCGCATCGTTTTTTCCTTTGCAAATTAATTATTCATAAAGTACCTGACGCTAAATTAGCGGTAACTTTATCAACATTTATAATTACCTAAAAACTGTAAATTTGTCCTGCTTTTGCAGCTTTGCAGAAACCTAACAACAGTTTTCATCTATTTGTATCACATTCTAGCTTTTCTATTGTTTGCCATCTTTTTATCTTTGCTTCTTTGCGCCTTTGCGTGAAACATAAAAATTTGAAACGTAACTTCCAGACTGACAAAATATCTAGTAACGGAGAGGGGGGGATTCGAACCCCCGTTGAGTTGCCCCAAAACACATTTCGAGTGTGCCGCATTCAACCACTCTGCCACCTCTCCAAATCTTGATTCACTTCATTCCGTGAATAGGGGTGATATTAATTTATATTATTCCCTATTATACCATATTTTTCACTAACCTGTTACAGATTTGAAGATTTGTTTTCTGTGACTTGGATAAAAGCTTCAAAGTCAGCATCAGGAGTCCATTGAATAGCACCATCTCTACCTGTGAAGAAGAGTTTGGTTTTACCTTTGATAGCATCTAATGTTTTACTGTTAAGGTTATTATCAGATGCGATCGCCACCTGTGGTTGCAGTGCTGTTACCAAATCCTGTAAAGATTCTGATGGACACCAAAGCACCTGGGGAGAAGACAAATCACCGGTTTTAACCAATTGTGCTATTTGTTGAGACTTGATACTACCTACCAATAACCAATTTCTTCCAAAAATCTGCAATTTTAAAATTGGTAATTTTTCATTAGTGAATTGGGCAATAATAGCACCAGTGCTAATAGTTTGACCTAATGCTAAAGGCTGATAAATACCTTGCTGCTGTTGTAATTTTTTTTGAATAGCTTGAGTTTCCAGATTATTTTCTTGTTGAGAAAAATAAGCATAAAAATTTTTAATAGGCATTCTATCCATAATTTCTAACCAAGCATCATTTTCATTTGCCAAAAATTTGCTAGAAATCGCCCAATCAATTTGATTAATCCCTTGTTGTTGTAAAAATGGTAAAATAGTGAAACGTCCTGTACCTTCATCACCGCTATTAATTAAAGTTACCTTTCCTTGATCTTGAATTACTAAAACTGGTTCATTATTAGTTGCTAATAATGTGATTCGTAATAAATTACTGGTAGAATGCCAAGCAGGAATTATCAATAAAACAACAACCATTAAACCAGCAAACCACCATCTTTTTTGCCACCAACGGATTAAACAAGTAGATATAATTAATCCATAAACTACAAACATTTGCCAAGTAGATATACTACCTACAGCAACCGAGCTTCCAGGCAGATTAGCAAAAAATTCTGCTAATTGAATTAACCAATAAGTTGGATAATATAAAAAACTGGCTAACGTGCTACCTAAATCTGGTACAATTAAACTTACCAAACCACTAATCATACCTCCAATACTAATCACAGAAATCAATGGGGTAGTGATAATATTTAATGGCACACTGTAAACAGCAACTACACTAAAAATATGTAAAAGTAAAGGCAAAGTCCAAATTGTGGCAGCGATAGGAACAGAAATTAACGAAGCGATAGCAGAAGGCAGCCAATCAAAACGTTTAGTTATCGGTGTAGCTGTGACAATTAACCCCAAAGTTGCTAGAAAACTGAGTTGAAAACCTAAATCTCCAATCCAAACAGGATTAAATAAAAGTAATAAAGTAGCAGCTAATAATAAAGATCCTAATTGTTGAACTTTCCTTTCTAAAACCAAACCAATTAATGCAGCAAAACCCATAATTACTGCTCTAATAATTGATGCTTGAAACCCAGCTAAACATAAAAAAGTAAGTAATCCCAAACTACCGCAAAAAAACTGAATACCCTTGTTAGCTTTGCTAGTTAATTGTAAAATTATTCCCAAAATTAAAGAAGTTTGAAAACCAGAAGCAGCCAAAGCATGAGCTAAACCCACATTCACAAATAAATCACGAATATCATAAGGTAAATCTACCGCCTTACTACCTAAAACCATCGCACTAACTAAAGGACCTTCAGGAACACCTAACCAACGAACTTGCGATCGCACAATTTTTTCCCGAATTTTCCACCATCCCCATTTTCGCTCTTCATCAATAATATTAATCTGTTTACCAATCAAACCTGCAAAAGTACCTTCTTGTTTAAGATACTTCTGAAAATCAAAAGCACCAGGATTTTGAGCCGCTTTAGGTTTATATAACATCCCAGTGATCGCAATTTGTTGACCAGGATATAAACCAGTAGCTTGAAGAATAGGCACAGTCACATATAATTTACCCGTTACCCCTTTTGGCACACTTGCCGGACCCTGGTCATTTTTTACCTCATCAAGTTGCGTCGCATTCAGCCAAAATTGTCCCCTTTGACTGCGAGTTAAACGAGGAGTACCTATCACATCCCCACGGACAATTACTAACTGTTCTTGATTACTATTATTTTCATTAGAAACAAACTGACTAATATCTTTTGCTCCTGGTTGCGGTGTCCGCACTTGAAAATAAAAAGTTGCCAACAAACCCACCAAACCAGCTATTAACCATACTCTAGGATGAGGAGTAGTCAGCGGAGTATTAACCCCTGTCTTAGCTTTATTGAGATAATTTTCCTGTTTATAGTTAATTTTCCGTAAATTAATAAAAATTGCCCGAAAAAAAACTGCTGCCAATATCCCCAGTGCTAAAATCCATACACCACCCCAAGGAACTGCTGTAAACAACAACCCTAAAATATAGGCAAGACAAATAATAACGCCATTACTCTGTATCATAAAAATTTAATTGCCAAAAGCACTTAGTTAGTAAAATTAATATAAAGAAGTAATTATATAAATAAATCAACTGAGTTAAAAATAATTATTGTCGGTTGGGTTAAGCGACAGCACAACCCAACAAAATAGAGAACTGGGAAAAGACCTATTTTAGAGTGATAGACCCAAATTCAACCCCAAGACAGCATGAACAAACAAAATTAACAGTGCTGTACTTCCTAAATAAGCATGAACAGCACGTAAACCTGCTTTATCACCAAAAAACCCACTCAGAGAAATTGCACCATTTACCAACAACAGCAACAGTACAAGAGAACCAGTCCAAAAATGCGGACTTTCAAACAGTGGTTGATGCTGCATCACCAAAGACAACACACCACCTGTATAACCACCTGCCAAAAAGATAAATAACCAAGGTGCTAACTGACGATGGGCGCTGCGACTTTTAACAGCAGCATCCTTATCTGTATCTTGCAGCAATTTACCCCGCCAACCAGACACACCCACAAAACTACCCACCACAAAAATCACAATCCCCATCATCACCGGATGTCCCCAATGTGTAACAGGTTCAGGAATACCCAAAGAACGAAACCAAGCTGCAATAGGTTCTAACACTTCACTAATATTCATCATCTGACACACACCATTGTTTTTGCCACGAACAGCAACTCCCCCAAAAACGGAGGAGTTACAAAAATTAACACTTTGCTTATTCTATCTCGTTGCCTGGTAACGAACATCTAGAACGTCGACTCAGTAATGCTAGGTAATCTGTTTTTACCTTGTAGGGGCGAAGCATTCGGGTGATAACCTATCGCTGAAACCAGTTTATATTCTGTCCGAATGCTATGCGCCCTTACGATTAATGAATCGGTGTTCTAGATGCTCTGCATCTTCTGAAACAGTAATCAAGCAGCAGCTTGTGAATTTTTCAACAACGGGAAACCCAACTGTTCCCTTTGCTCAACATATAAATGAGCCACCTTTCTAGCCAAATGTCGAATCCTGGCAATATAGCGAGTTCGTTCCGTCACCGAAATTACACCTCTTGCATCCAGCAAATTAAATGTATGGGAACACTTAATCACAAAATCTAAGCTAGGTAATACCAATCCCCTTTCTGTGAGTTGGGATGCTTCCTGCTCATATATATTGAACAGATTTAACAACATCTCAGGATTAGAAGCTTCAAAGTTATAGGTACACTGCTCAATCTCACCCTGAAGATGAACATCACCATAGGTAATATGGTCTGTCCATTGAATCTTAGTAATAGCCTCCACTTGCTGGAGATACATCGCCAATCTTTCTAAACCATAAGTAATCTCAATGGACACCGGACGGCAATCAATACCCCCGCACTGTTGAAAATAAGTAAACTGGGTAATTTCCATCCCATCTAACCACACTTCCCAACCAGTACCCCAAGCCCCCACCGTTGCATCTTCCCAATTATCCTCCACAAACCGCACATCATGATCCTCTGGACGAATACCCAAAGCCCTTAAAGAATCAAGGTAAATCTCCTGGATATTATCTGGTGAAGGTTTAATCAGAACTTGATATTGATAATAATGTTGAAACCGATTTGGGTTTTCGCCATAGCGCCCATCGGTTGGACGACGGCAAGGTTCAACATAAGCCACTGCCCAAGGTTCTGGACCCAAAGCCCTTAAAAAAGTATGAGGGTTCTTAGTTCCTGCTCCCTTCTCCATATCGTAAGGTTGAGCAATCAAGCAACCACGCTCACCCCAAAACTGATGTAAAACCGCTATTACTGACTGAAAATTCACTATCTACTCTTCCTATGAGTCAACAACGCCTACACCATTGTTGCCTAAACCCAGTATTCTGAGCAGCTTCCAGCCATTAAAAAATTTTTTTCCAAAAACTTGGAAAAAGTAGTTGACATTCCAAGATAGGTTCGCTATATTGAATAAGTGCCTGAGAGAGAGCCGCGAGAGAGCGGGACTCGGAGGGACACCGAACCTTGAAAATATTATAGTTTGAAAGACAGTATACAACAAGTCCTGCGTCAAGTAAAGAAAATGATACCGGACTGAGGTATTAAAAGAACAGTCAAAAAAGAGCTAAACAAACTTAACAAAACGGAGAGTTTGATCCTGGCTCAGGATGAACGCTGGCGGTATGCTTAACACATGCAAGTCGAACGGACTCTTAGGA